>CANCCE010000005.1 GCA_947374505.1 Comamonadaceae bacterium
TGGCTGCTGAGTCTGGGCATCGAAATTGACGGCCAAACGCTGGACTTGGCCCCGATGCTGGCCGACCTGCTGCGCCGCGATGCCCGCTGGCTGAGCGCGGCGCAAATCGCCGCGATAGACGACATGGCCATCGTGACTTTGCGCGCGCCGGGTGGCAAGCGCATCGATGCGCCAGCCGCGCCTCTCAAAGCCATCGTCGGCTCGATGTTGGACTTGCTGACCGACCCGCTTCGCAACCAAGATCAAGCCTCGCTTCGTCTGGGCGCATGGGAAGCGCGCCGGCTCGATGCTTTGCGTGCCAGCCTGCTGGAAACCCATCGAGTGGGGCAGCACAACGCCTGGCAGCTCGAAGGTGATTTGGGCTTGGCCAGCCTGGCAAAACGCTTGAAGGTTATGGGGGCGCCGCAAGCGGTGGCCGCGCCAGAAGGCCTGCAAGTACAACTGCGCCCGTACCAGTTAGAAGGACTGGCTTGGCTGCAATACCTGCGCGCGCAAAGCTTGGGTGGCATCTTGGCCGACGACATGGGGCTGGGCAAAACTGCGCAAGCATTGGCCCATGTGCTGACCGAAAAGAACGCCGGCCGACTGGATCTACCGGTGTTGGTGGTGCTGCCGACCTCCCTCATCTTCAACTGGCAAGTAGAAGCCAAACGTATGACCCCCACCCTGCGCTTGTTGACGCTACAAGGGCCGCAGCGCGAAGCATTGTTTGAGCAAATGCCTACCCACGACTTGGTGCTGACCACTTACCCGCTGTTGTGGCGCGACATCGAAGCACTGGCCGCACAGCACTTTCACTTGGTGGTCTTGGACGAAGCGCAGATGGTGAAAAACGCCGGTAGCCGCAGCGCCCGCGCCCTGCGCCGACTGCAGACCCGGCACAGCCTGTGCCTGACCGGCACACCGATGGAAAACCACCTGGGCGAACTGTGGGCGCAGTTTGACTGGTTGATGCCCGGCTTTCTGGGCGACGCCCGCCACTTTGCCGTCCAGTGGCGCAAGCCGATCGAGGAGAACGGAGAAAGCCTGCGCGCGGCACTGCTGGCCCAACGTGTGCGTCCCTTTATCTTGCGCCGACGCAAACAGGATGTGGCCAGCGAACTACCACCGCGCACCGAGGTTATCCAACGTGTGCGCTTGCAGGGCCAGCAGCTCGAACTGTATGAAAGTGTTCGCGTGGCCGTCGACGTACAAGTGCGTCGCGTGCTGCAACGCAAGAGCTTTAACGGCGCACAAATCACCATTCTGGACGCGCTGCTCAAGCTGCGCCAAGTCTGCTGCGACCCGCATCTGGTCAAGGGCAGTAAGGCCGGCCCAAGCATGGAGCGCGCCAAGCTAACGCTGTTGACCGACATGCTGCCGAAGCTGGTGGAACAAGGCCGGCGCGTGCTGGTGTTTTCGCAGTTCACGGATTTGCTGGACCTGGTTGCAGAACAACTGCTGGTGTTGGCGTTGCCGTTTCTGAGCCTGACCGGCAAGACACCTACCAAGGAGCGCGGCAAGGTGGTGCAAAGGTTTCAAGCGCAAGAAGTTCCCGTGCTCTTGGTCAGCCTGAAAGCCGGTGGCCTCGGGCTGAACCTGACCGCTGCCGACACCGTGATTCACATGGACCCTTGGTGGAACCCCGCGGTGGAAGAGCAAGCCACCGCGCGCGCTCACCGCATTGGCCAAAACCGGCCTGTGCTGGTCTACAAGCTGGTCGTGCAAGGCAGCATTGAAGAGCGCATGCTGGAACTGCAGGCGCGCAAACTGGCGCTGACCCACAGCGTGCTGGGGCACGATGCCGCAGGTGCGCTGAAGTTTGATGCCGTGGATCTGGCTGCCTTGCTGGCACCCCTCGGTGATTTAGAAACAGCTTAGCTCCTTTCCAGGTAGGCTCTCTAAAGCCATCGTGAGGGTCAGCCGAAATCTGTAGCCTAGATCGCCTGAACGGCAGCGCTAACTGTCAGAGACGCCTAAAAAGGAAATCACCGCCTTGGCTTCAGCATCGAATTCAATCTTGCCCGCCGCGAGGCTCTTTGCGAATGGCAGGTGAAAGCCAAACGCATAGATAGCGCGCTGTCGGTAGGGAGATGTGAAGGCTTCACGACACATGACGTTTTCTCTGGAGCAATTCAGATCATCCGACAGAAAGACATTGGCCCCGTGTTCGCGCGTCACGATATAGGTCTTCTCGCCGTGCGCAGCAGCGACGCTGACAATGGAGATGTCCTGTGCGCCCATCAGCATCGGCGCAAAGGCGATCAAGAGAATAAACCACTTGGTGTTGCGCGATTGACTGTGTTCAGGGGTGGTCTTGTTCGAGTTCATATTTTTTGATTGCGATTTTTGTCATTGACTCGCTTTTGTTCCGCGGTGCTGACTTCGACGTCTCCAAGCGTCAACATGTCCGACAACCAAAAAATTTTAGCTACTTATTAGTTACATAATAATTAAAAGGTTTTTAAATAATCAAAGGTATATATATTAAAAATAAATATATTAATTTTGCAATTAATTATTTATTCATTGCTGCGAAATTCTTTTGAATTGCACGCGTTGATCAAAAGCGCTGCGTCGAATGTTGGCGACACATTGCTGCAATTTCCGTTTTTCCCGGCCGCCGTTGTCGCCTTTTAAAATAATTCGATTTCGCTTGATAAATCACATATGTGATTGATTTTCAGTCACGGCTGGTTTTTCTTGTTTCGTGATGAAAGCGTTTCTATGATGGACAAATGCTTGCGACGATCAGCAACCGGTTCTGACTTGCATAACCCACCGTAAAAAAGGAAACCACATGCTGAAGCACGCTTTGAGTAGCTTGTTGGTACTGACTCTGACCTTGTTTTTTGCAGGCACCGCCAGCGCCACCGATTTTCCGACCCGGCCCATCAAACTGATGGTCGGATCCCCGCCAGGTGCCTCTACAGATACTTACGCGAGGATCCTCGCCGAGGCTTTGGGCAAGTCGCTGGGTCAAAGCGTATTGATTGAAAACCGGACGGGCGCCAGCGGCATCATCGCCACCAACACGATGCTCAATTCCCCGGCGGATGGCTACACGCTTCAGTTCATCTACACCACTTACACGCTAGCGCCGCATCTGTACAAGGATCTTAAGTACGACTCGCTCAAGGATGTCTCAGGGGTTGCCTTGGTGGTGACTTCACCCTTGGCCTTGGTCGTCAATAGCGCCTCCCCGATCAAGACCATCCAGGATCTTGTTGCGGCGTCTAAAAAGCGCTCGCTCAATTTCGGGTCGGCAGGCATCGGAAGTGGCGGTCACCTGACCGGCGAAATGCTAAGACTGGCGACTGGCATGAGCGCAGAGCACGTCCCCTATCGTGGCGCCGCGCCCGCTGCGGCAGCCTTGGCTGGCGGAGATATTGACTTCGCATTTGTGGCTCAGGTCACAGCGAAAGAGCTGACCGCTGCCGGCAAGCTGCGTCCGATCGCAGTCACCAGCCTCAAACGCTCGCCGGCGATGCCCGACATACCGACCATGCAGGAATTAGGTATCAAAGACTACGAGTTTCTCAACTGGTTTGGCGTCGTTGCCCCAAGCAAGACACCGCGCGAGATTGTTGAAAAAATCAACCGTGCCATTGTCGAAGTATTGAAGCAGCCAGACATCCGCAAACGTTTGACGTCAGACGGCTCAGACCTGGTAGGGGGGACACCAACCGAATTCGACACGTTCTTAGCAGGCGACATCATCAAGTCAGGCAAGCTCGTCAACGACATTGGCCTTAAGAAGAATTGATGAATCCATGAACGACATCAAACGACCTGCTGAAGGCCCGCTTGCCGGTGTGCGTGTTGTGGATTTATCCACGGTGGTTGTCGGCCCGGTTTGCTCACTGGCCCTTGCGGATCATGGCGCCGAGGTTTTCAAAATCGAGTCGCCCGATGGCGACCTGATGCGTCAACTTGGCGGCGGCGCACGCAATCCCGGCATGACCGGCAAGTTCATGAACTTCAACCGAAATAAACGCTCCGTGTGCGTTGATTTGAAAACGGATGAAGGCCGAGCGATTCTGTACCGTTTGATTGAAACAGCGGACGTCTTCGTCACCAATATGCGGCCCGGTGCGCTCGACAAACTCAAACTGAGCTGGCCCGAACTTCAAGCCATCAATCCGCGACTGATCCACTGCACGGTGCTAGGCTTTGGACGCGGCGGACGCTATTGCGAACGACCGGCCTACGACACGGTCATCCAGTGCGCTTCCGGCGTGGCAGGCACGTTCGAAAAATCTGGTGGCACCCCCCGATTCGTGCCCTTGGTCATGAGCGATCACATCACCGGCTTGGTCACAGCGCAGGCGATTGGGTTTGCACTGTATCGACGGACCCGCACCGGTGTCGGCGAATCCATCGAGGTCCCCATGTTCGAGACCATGGCCGCCTTTGTCCTGCGCGAGCACATGGGCAGCATGACTTTCGAGCCACCGCTGGGTCCGCCCGGAGATGCCCGCATCCTGAGTGCAGACAACCGGCCTGTCCCCACACTGGATGGCTACATCGCGATTTCGCCGAATACGAACACACAGGCATTTGCATTTTTTGAGGCCATCGGACAGCCAGAGCTTCAAACCGACCCGCGCTACTGCAGCGTGTCGGCGCGTACCGCCAACAGCAATGATTATTTTGCCCTCCGCGCCAGCGCCCTGAAAGGCAAGACCACCGCCGAGTGGGTCGATATTTTCGAACGCATCGACGTGCCCTCCATGCGCTACAACTCATTGGAAACCTTGATCGATGATCCCCACCTGGAGGACGTCGGCTTTATCTCCCGCAGTGAACATCCCTCCGAAGGTGAAATCCGCGAGATTGGCCTGACCAACCGCTTTTCCGGCGGCAACCGCAGCAGCACCAAGCCCGCCCCCAGATTGGGCGAGGATACTTTTGCAGTGATGCGCGAGTGCGGCTTTGATGAGCCGTCGATACAGAAGGCCGCACAAGGGCGATTTGTATTTGATGCAGGACAGGAACAAAACTGATGAACACACCAATGACAACTGCCGAGCCCGAACTGGTGATCACGACGGACGGTCATGTACGGCTACTCCGTTTGAATCGGCCTGACCGAAGAAACGCCTTGTCGCGCACCCTGATGGCCGCTATTTCAACGGCCATGCTGGAGGCTGAAGAAGATGGTGATGTGCGCGTGATCGTGCTGACCGGAACAGGCGATGCTGCTTTTTGCGCTGGCGCCGATCTGAAGGAAATGCGCAGTAACGACGAAGCGGGGACCCGTTTTCGCTCACCGATGAGTCGTCTGGAACGGTCTGTTTACGAAGTCGTTCTGGAGGCAAAGAAACCGACCATCGCCGCCCTGAATGGCAGCGCCGTGGCCGGCGGGTTCGAATTGTCCCTGGCCTGTGATCTGCGGATTTCTCACGCCACCGCGCAGTTCGGATTGCCGGAGACCAAGATTGGCATGGGTGCCAATTTCGGATCGGTCATCTTGCCCCGTCGCATCGCGCCGGGTTTAGCCCTTGAGATGCTCTACACCGGTGACTATATCGATGCAGCAGAGGCGTATCGCCTTGGCCTGCTGAACCGGGTGGTCGACCGCGAAGCGGTGTTGCCTCACAGCTTGACGCTGGCCCACAAGATTGCCGCTAACGCACCGATCTCAGTGCGCCGTGTCAAGGCCGTCGCCTTGCGCGGGATGGACATGCCGGTCGCCATGGCCTTGCGCCAAGACCCCGGCATGAACCCTTACTTGAGCGAGGATCGCAAGGAAGGCATTCGTGCCCGGCTTGAGAAACGCAAACCGGTCTGGCGTAATGCATGATGTATCGAAGAGAGACTCCATGAAAAAGAATTGGCCTACGGTCCTCATCACCGACGAAACATTGCGCGATGGTCTTCAGATTGAACGTGAGGGCGTGACTGTCGACGAAAAAATGGAGTTGCTCGGCATGATGGTCGATGCGGGGATCACGCGCACGGTGGTCGGTGCCTTTGTCAATCCGAAGTGGAGTCCGCAGATGGCCGATACGCTGGAGGTGGTCGGCCGCCTGAAGCCGGTCAAGGGGGTGAAGTTTTTTGCCTTGGCGCTGAATGATCGCGGCCGCGAGGAGCGCAACCGGCATGCGCCTCCCCTCAGCGTGGAGCCCTTACCTGCCACCCATCTGCACATGTGCGAAGTCTTCTTACAGCGCAACACCAATCGCTTGCTGGAAGAGCAAGAACAAAGCTGGCGCATGCCGATCAAAAAAGCGCAGGCCGCAGGCGTCAAGCAGGCGGCGATTGGGCTGAGCGCGGGTTGGGGTTCCAACTGGAGCGGCGCATTCACGCGTCAAGCGCGCATGGAACATCTACAGCGGCAATACGACGCCTGGAACGAAGCAGGAATCGACGTCACGCGTATCGACCTGGCTGACCCGATGGCCTGGAACACCCCTAGCGAAGTTGAGGAAGACTTGCGCGAGATCAAGCAGCGTTTCCCGACGATCAAATTGTTCCACTTGCACCTGCACAACGCACGCGGCATGGCCTTGCTGTCGATCTACGAGGCACTCAAAGTGCTAGACGCTAGCGACACGCTGATCGCCGATACGACGGTCGGCGGCATCGGCGGTTGCCCATATTGTGGGAATGGCCAAGCCACTGGCATGATCCCGACCGAAGAGTTCGTGCAGCTACTCGAGACGCTCGGTATTGAGACCGGGATCGATTTAGACAAACTGATCGAAGCGTCGGTTCGCTTGTCCGACATTCTGAAGCGTCCCTTGCACTCACAAGTCTCACGAAATGGGGCCTTGCCCAAGGGCTCCAAGCTGTACGATCAAAATGTACCGGCGGTTTACACTTTCGACGAAGCGCAGCATTTCCGCTTGGGACCATCGGTCTACGAGGGCAATGCGCGTCCTTGGGTCAGGCCAGCCCCGCCGACCGACAAATAGCCCGCGACTGGCTCGACGCCAGTGCTTCAGAGGAAACGCTGCGACATGGAGGGAACTGTTAAATCTGCGCGACGGGTGCTCGAAATATTCGAGTTCTTTGCCGAAACCCGTGCCCCAGCCACCGTCAAGGAACTGTCCCAGCAATTGGGGTATCCGCAATCCAGCACATCCAAGTTGCTCACCAGCCTGCTGACGCTGGGCTATCTGCGCTACGAGGCGACCAACCGCAGCTATCGGCCCACTTTGCGGGTCATGCTGCTGGGGTCATGGGTTCATGACGAGATCTTTGGCCATGGCAGCGTGATATCGCTGCTGGAAAATCTGCGTCAGGAGTTTGGCCATTCGGTGTTGCTTGGCATGCAACAAGGCATTCACGTCCGCTACGTTGTCACCCTCTGCGCTGACACCACCGGCTTGCCCCCTTTTGCCACTGGCACACTGCGTCCGATTTGCCGGGCGGCCGTCGGCAAAATACTGCTGTCGCGCAAGCGAAATTCGGAAATCGCGCTGATTGCTCGCCGTGCCAATGCACAAGAAACCGACATCGAACGCCGAGTTTCAGTCCCTCAGTTGCTTGAAGACATCGACATGTGTCGGCAACAAGGTTGGGCGGAAAGTCATGGCAGCGTCGTTCAGGGACGCAATGTGGTCGCGATGTGTTTGCCCACCATTCCCGGTCAACCAGAGCTGGCGATTGGCTTGGGAGGACCGCAAGAAGTGATCCACCGACAAAGTGAGTTGATCGTTGCGCGGTTACAAGAAATAGGAAAGATTCTCGAACGCAATGCTGTGATACCTACCGAACTTTAAGTGGGACAACTTGCAGACAGTCGTATCTTTAAGGGGCGTCTGCTGATTTTTGCCGCACTGTTTGACTCAAACTTGAAAAAATCTGGGGGTGAGATCGGCAACCCATGAATGCATCTTTTGGTCTGTGCAAATAAAGTTGCCCAAGCGAGAAGGCGCCCGATAAGATGAGACACTTTTTGACACTCATCCGGATCGGGAGAAAAATGAAATCATTTGCTCGTCACTTTTTGATCGCATTGCTGGCGACACCGCTCTTGGCTTTTTCTGCACCTGATGACGCCATCATGTCCATGGTGAAAAAAGAAAAGGCGCCGTACCTTGAGACGCTGAAATCTTTGGTGTCGATTGAGTCAGGCAGCGGGGATCGCGAAGGTCTGGACAAAATTTCCAGTCTGATTGCAGACAAATTGAAAGACTTAGGCGGCAAGGTGGCGTTCATTGAACCGGGCGCTGATCTTTACAAAATGTTTGACACACCGGCCCGACCTGGCCGTATGGTGCATGCGCAATTCGTCGGCACAGGGAGCAAAAAAATTCTGCTGATTGCCCACATGGACACGGTGTATTTGCGCGGCATGCTGGCAGCGCAACCGTTTCGGATGGATGGCAACCGCGCCTATGGTCTGGCCATTTCTGACGACAAGCAGGGTATTGCAATGATTTTGCATACGCTGGCGGTGCTAAAAGCAAACAACTTCAAAGACTATGGTTTGGTGACGGTGCTGATCAACGGCGACGAAGAGATCAGTTCGCCAGCATCGCGTTCGATGTTGACCAAGCTCGGCGCGGAGCATGACGTGACGTTTTCTTGCGAAGCTTCGCTCGCAGCATCCGATCGTATTTCACTGGTGACGGCGGGCATTGGTGCAGTGACGCTGAGCGTGACGGGTAGGGCCTCACACGCAGGCGGTGCGCCAGAGCAAGGTCGCAATGCGCTGTATGAGTTGTCGCATCAAATTTTGCAAATGCGAGACCTGTCGGATCCTTCAACAGGTGTGAAGTTCAATTGGACGATCGCCCAAGCGGGCACCAATCGCAATGTGATTCCAGCAAAAGCCTCTGCCGCCGCTGATGTCCGCGTGCTAAGCGTTGCTGACTTCGATGGTATTGAGCCCAAAGTGGCCTCACGCATCACCAACAAGCTCATTCCAGATACCAAGGTTGAATTCAACTTTGAACGCCGCAGACCGCCCCTGCAAGCCAGCCCCGCCGCAATGGTCGTGGCCAATTACGCCAAGAAAATCTATCTAGACGACTTAGGTTTGGAACTCTCGTTCAGTACGCAAGCTGAAGGTGGCGGTACAGACGCAGCTTTTGCCGCTCTCAAAACTCAGAACGCCGTGTTAGAACGCTTCGGTGCACGTGGCTTTGGTGCGCATTCCAATGACGCGGAGTACATCTTGGTCGATTCGATTGAGCCGCGCATGTACTTGCTGTCCAAGATGATCATGGCCGTGTCAAACGGGAAAGTGCCGTAAATTCGAACTCGCGGGTGTTGAACCGGCTTCATCCCTGAGAATTCTGGCCGATACGTGACGTCCTGGCGTACACAGAGCCATCAAAAAGCCGCCGCTGGGTGCGCAGCAGTGTGCAACGCTCTGCGACCCATGTCCCGCCATCTTGCGTGACTTGCGCATCCGCGACCAGGATGCCCGAGGGCATGCCAATCGACAGATTCACTGCTTGCCCAGGTCGCGTGCATTGATGCACGACACTCCCGGAAAGCCGCGCTGCGACGGCCAGGCAAAGTGATGCGGTGATCGGCAACGCGCGGTGCGGCTGACCGTTAGACAACATCCGCGCCGTCACATCAATCTGGTCGGCTTCGATCCTCTCACCATTGAGCATGGGAGCGTCCTGACTTGGCGACACGAAGCCGATGATCGGCACCGACTTCTTACTGGCTTCCTGCACCGTGGCACAAATGCCCATGGCCACGGATGCCGCACACCGGATCTTGCTCAGAAGTTCCAACAGTCCGGGCTTACTTTCGATCTCCTCAGGCATCTCCGCGCCGGTGAGTCCGAGATCAACCGCCCGCACAAAAACACAGGCATTGGCAGCATCGATCATCGACACGGTAAATTGGCCAACGCCTTCGACGTCCAGCACATCCAACACCTGACCCGTTGGCAAGAGCTTGCCCGTTGTGGCGCCGCCCGGATCAAGAAAGTCCAGCCGCACGGCCGAACCGGAGCCGGCAACACCAGGAATCACCAGATCACCGTCGACCGCTGCACTGCCATTCACCATGGCGAATCGGGCATGAATCAATTTGCGGGTGTTGGTGTTGTAAATGCGAACCAGGGCCTCGCCATCAGGTGCCACCTTGACCATTCCTTCGTCCACGGCAAATGGACCGATGGCTGCAGACATGTTGCCGCAGTTCGAGTGGTAGTCAACACGCGCTTCTCGCAGTTGGATTTGTGCTTTGGTGTAGTCAACGTCAGCCTCCGGGTGCGACGACGGACCCACGATGCACACCTTGGACAACGATGACAGACCGCCGCCCATGCCATTGAGTTGACGCCCGTAAGGATCGGGGCTTCCCATGGTCTCCAAAAATATCCTGTCGCAGTCTTCGCGCGCCACAGGCAAGTCCGTCGACTTGAAGATCAGCGCCTTGCTGGTACCACCACGAATGAACGCAGCCGGGATCCGGGTTTGTTGCATCTTGCTGTCTTCCTGTAAATTTTATGTATGACCGGGATTCTCGAACGGCAAGCCAAGCCACTCGGTGATGCCCCGGCCCATGATCCATTCCTTGTCGTGGTCGTTGAGCCAGGACATTTCTTCTGTGAACATGCTCACGGCTTGGCGATAACTACAAGGTAGACGGGAAAAATCAGTGCCCCAAAAAACACGCTTCGGACCGAAGGCATCGATCACTTTTCGCACAGGTGTGTGCAGGCTGCGGTAGGGGAATTCATCGGGTGCCAGCGACGGCAGCGCCGAGGCCTTGACGGCGATCCTGTCGTAGCGTGCCAGATCAAGCAGGCGATCCAGGTTTAAAAAACGCTCCGCCATCGGTACCGACGACGGCACGCCAAGATGGTCAATCGTGATCGACAAGCCTGGATAACGGTCAGCAACGGCGCTGATGTGATGCATTTGCGCTTGAGCCAGGAGGACTGTGACTGGAACACCGTGCGCCTCGGCGGCCGCCCACACGGCATCTAGTGAGCCATCGTTGAGTGACTCGACCATGCCGGGACGATGAAGTGAGAATCTCAGACCGACCGCTCCCGGTTGCGCCCGCCATGTTGCGATCTTCTGAAGCAGTTCAGGATCAGCTGGGTCGATGCGCCCCATAAAAGCGAAGCGGCGGGGATGTGCCTCGCAGGCGGCGAGTACCAGATCGTTACGCTCCCCCTCCCAGGACGGCGGTACCAGAATGGCAGCGTCGACGCCAGCCAAATCCATCTGGCGACCCAATTCGTCAGCGGTCAAGGGCAGCGCGCTATGCGCCGCATGGCGGACCGGCCAAGGCCTCTCGGGCGTGCTGGCAGCCCAGATGTGAACCTGTGCGTCAACAATACGCATGGCGTCAGTGGGGCCGTGGAAGCGTCGGGTAGCCGCGAGGATCGGCAATGCCTCCGGCAATCGCGGACGCCGCTACGGTGGCGGGTGACGCCATCAGCACTTCGCTGTCAGGGCTGCCCATGCGACCCTTGAAGTTGCGCGTACTCGATGTGAGGCAGCGCTCACCCTCCCCGACCACGCCCATGCTGCCGCCAAGGCAGGCGCCACAGGTTGCGTTGGTAACCAGGGCACCAGCTTCGATGAAGGTCTCGATCAGTCCTTCTTTGGCAGCCATGCGCATGACGTCGCTGGAGGACGGCGTGATGATGAGGCGCACGTCCGGGTGCACGCTACGCCCTCGCAGCACGTCAGCCGCGATCCGGAGATCTTCGATTCGGGCATTGGCGCACGAGCCGATGAAGGCCTGATCGATCTTCAGGCCTGCGACTTCGGATACGGGCTTCACATTGTTCGGAACGAAATGCGGCATCACGATCAAGGGCTCGATATCTTCAAGG
Source organism: Comamonadaceae bacterium (assembly GCA_947374505.1). GTDB lineage: Bacteria > Pseudomonadota > Gammaproteobacteria > Burkholderiales > Burkholderiaceae_C > Polaromonas. The sequence goes on from CANCCE010000005.1 coordinate 11,750, forward strand.
TCAATCGTACGGACGTCGGCATACTGAGCGTCGGCATCGGCAAAGACGGGGGCCCATGGTTGATCGGTCCGGCCCTCAAGGTAGGCGGCGGTGACCTCATCGGCCTCGAAGACCGCAAATTCGGCGGAGAGTTCAGCGCTCATTGTCGACATGGTCTGGCGGCCGGACATGCTGATGTCTTTCACCGCCGGGCCGACATACTCGATGTTGTGCCCGACATGATCGCCCCATTTGCCGGCGATGTAGTGGATGATGTCGCGCGGGTAGACACCAGGGCGCAGTTTCCCCGTGATGTCGTACTTGATCGTCGGATAGACAATGAACCAGGTCTGACCCGTGCAAACCACGTAAAGCAGCTCTTCCGAGCCAACCCCGCGCGCCGCGCAATTGAACGCGCCACTGGCACAGGTATGTGAGTCAGAGCACATGAGGATGGAGCCTGGGCGAGCCATGCCGAGTTCAGCCATTAATTGGTGACTGATGCCACCACGACCTTCCCCATAAAATTTGATGCCGTAGCGTTCCGCAAACTTGCGACCATTTTTGAGGCCGTTGGCAATCAGGATGTTTGGCGCAGGGATCGTGTGGTCAAACACCAGCGCGATCTTTTTCGGGTCCCATACTTTCTCCGGAAATGGGAAGCGACCCGGGATAGTGAAAGTGCTGTCCAGCAGCACGGCCTGGTCCACCTTGACGGTGACAACATCCCCAATAGACACGAGCTGTTTATCTGCTGCTTTTGCAAGGATCTTCTCGATCATCGTCATGCCCATGGGATGCTCCTATTTCAGATAGCCCATGCGCTTGAGCAGCGGGCGAATGCCGCCAGCCAGCGCCAGTTGCACGAGTTGGGGGGGTAGCTCCCGTGATGTCAGATGGACTGCGCGCGAGATGTTGGTGACGCGGTTGCGGTCAATTTCCACTTCGAGGATTTCACCTTCCTCGAAAGCAGCCGCAACACCTTCACAGGACACCGGGACCACGCCGTAGTTCACGCAATTGCGCACGAACAGGCCGTTCACACTTTCGGCCACAACTGCAACAATGCCGAGTTGGCGCAGCAACTTGGCGGCCGGACGCGATGATCCCGTGCCGAAGTTTTTACCCCCGACGATGATGTCTCCGGGTTGAACCTGGGCACTCCAGCCGGGACGTATGCTCTCGAAGACGAATTTCTTTTGATCAGGCTCCGGCAACGTGCGTGCCGTGTTCGGCATCATCATGTCTGTGTTGATGTTGTCGCCGAATTTCCAGACCCTGCCGCGCAGCGTGTAAACCAGGGCATCTGGCTCATCGGCTTCAGTGGTCATTAGGGCTTCCATGATTACTTGGCAAGAAGCCGGGGCAGCTCCGCGGCATCGGCGTGCTTTTCAAGATTAAGTATGAAGTCGCAAATCTTGTCGACCTGCGCTCTAGGGAGGACGTGGGTCGCAAGCTTGACAAACTTTTCGACAATGTCCGCCTCACTGGCGAAATCGTTTTCATGTCCACGACCGGCTTCCACCGTCTTCTTACGGCAAGTACCGTCCTTCATGAAAACCTCGACATGCACCTTGTGACGCCCCTGGGAGCCCAACGCAGTGATCGCTTCGTCTTCTTTCACGGACACTTTCTTCGCCACCCGCATACGCTCCGGATCGGCGACCATCGCTTCGGTGAACTGATCGACAAAGACGTCGCCATCCAAAAGCCAAGTGGCCACGCAATACGGCAGGTTGAGCTGTGCGGAGGTCAGGCCTTGCGGTTCGTAATTCCAACCCACATGGTCCATCGTCACGCGCGATCCGTGCACCACGATGCGCTCGATATCAGCCTCACCAAAGGGCTGCTCAGCCTGCAGCGCGCGAATGGCATCGAGTGTGCTGTGGTTGCTGCCCACGCATGAGTAGAACTTCAACGCCACACCCATGGTCTGCCAGGTGCTACCGAAGCCGGCCGTGAGGAGACTCAGGTCAAAGCGGTCTTGCGACCGGGAGAACGTGGTGCAAAAACCGCCGTATTCGCTTTCGAAGACGTTGACGATGCCGGTGAAACCTTGCTCCGCAAACAGCGCGCCATACAGACCGCTCTGGGATGCACGTCCCGCATGCATGCGCTTCACCATCGCACCGTACTGTGCAGCCATCAATCCAGATGACTGTGTGCCCGCAATACCCAGTGCGTGAACGGTCTTTTCAGGGTCTAAATTCAGGCTGCGGGCAGCGCCTGCAACAGCCGAGAAAACGCCAACTGTTGCGCCTGAGTGCCAGCCCTGAGCGATATGGTCCGGCTTCATGCAGAGGCCCACACGAGGGCCGATCTCGTAACCCGCAACGGCTGCGGTCAGGAAGTCCCGCCCGGTCATGCCAGGGCGCATTTCAGCAATGGAAATCAAGGCGGGAAGCACGACGGCCCCCACATGAAGCACCCCTGCACGATGCACATCGTCAAGCTCGAAACCCTGGACTTGGGTGCCATTGACCAAAGCAGCGTGTGGCGCGGAGAGCCTCAGGTCAGTGCCCCACACCGAGCAGGTCCGGGTTGTATCAACAGAACCGAGGGTCTTTTGCAGAATGCGAGTCCACTCTAAGTCAGCGCCGTAGATAGCACAACCGATGGAGTCCAGCATCAACAGTTTGATACGGGTCAGCACCTCCGGCGGAATGGCCTCGTACTGCAGACCTGAGACGAATTGGGCAATACCACTGGTGTAGGGATTGTTGGACGTTGAGGCTTCAGACATAAGACGTTAAATTTTTTAGATATGGATGACTTGGAAATGTTGCAGAGCTTATCTTTGGATGTGGCCCGACAAAAAATAGTATACCATGGAATACTTAAAATTCCCACTACGAAAAAACACCATGAGCACCATTACAAGTCCTACATCCGTGACGGCCACAGAGGCAGTAGCCGTCAAGCACAAGCCCTTGGGGCTGGCCCAGGAATTTGCCAAGCGTGTTGTCGCCATGAAGGCCAGCGACCTTCCACAAGAAGCCTTCCACTGGGCCCACGTTGGTATTCTTGACACCATTGGCGTGACGCTGGCTGGCAGTACCGAGCCGACAGCCACGCTGGCCGCACAAGCGCTGGATCTGTCTGAGGGACCGGCATTGATTCTTGGCACGCATCAACGGGTCGGCATGTTGGACGCGGCGCTGATCAATGGTGCGGCTTCGCATGCTCTCGATTTCGACGACTGCAACAACACCATCGGTGGCCACCCGTCGGCACCGGTGCTGTCTGCACTGCTGCCGCTGGCCGATGCACTGGGCAGCTCGGGTGAAGATTTCGTGACGGCCTACATCGCCGGGTTCGAGGTAGAAACCAAACTCGGCATGGCCGTCAACATGCACCACTACATGAAGGGCTGGCACCCGACAGCAACGCTGGGAACTTTTGGAGCGGCCGCGGCGGCAGCCAAACTGATGGGTCTTGATGCCGAACAGACCGGCGTTGCGCTGGCCTTGGCCGCCTCTTTCGCTTCAGGCCTGAAAGCCAATTTCGGCACCATGACCAAACCCCTGCATGTCGGGCACTGCGCGCGCAATGGCCTTTTCGCCGCACGCTTAGCGTCCAAAGGTTACACCGCTAATGCCGCCAAGGTATTCGAGCACAAGCAAGGCTTTCTGGACGTCTTCAATGGACCCGGAACCTACGACGTTGAGCGTGCACTGGATGCGTGGGCCCGTCCGTTGGACATCATTCAACCGGGCATTGCCATCAAGCAATACCCTTGCTGCGGTAGCACGCATCCAGCGATTGACGCCATGCTGGACATCGTTCGACGCCACAACCCGGATGTGCAGGCCGTTGAGCGCGTCGACGTCGCGGTCCACAGCCGTCGGCTGGAACATACCAATCGGCCGAATCCGGGCAGCCCCCTCGATGCCAAATTCAGCCTCCAGTATGTGATGGCTCGCGCCTTGATCGAGCAGCATATCGGCGTGGCTGATTTTGAGGGCGACGCCTATCGGGATTCGCGCGTGCACGACTTCCTCCCGCGCGTGCATGTCCAGGCCTACAACGAAACTGGGTTGGGCGGATTCGACTTCGAAAATCACTTTGGCGGTATTGTCAAAGTGACGATGAAAAACGGCACCCTGTTCGAGGCTCAAGTTGACCAGCCCCTCGGCCGGACGTCTGCGAACCCCCTGCCGGAAGCGCTGTTGCGTGAGAAATTCAATTTGTGTGCAGCTACCGTGCTGCGCCATGAAGCCATTGGACCGATTGCGGATTCCATTTGGCAGGTCGAGTCCCTGCCGTCGATGCGCACACTGAGCCAACTGATCCAACAAGCGACGCATTGAATTCATTCACAACAAACAAGTAGCCACCGGGAGACAAAAAATGTTTCAAAAGGTCCAAGCCACCCTGATTGGAACTTTCTTAAGCGCTGCCATCATGGCCGGTGTCACCGCACCGGCGCTAGGCGCCGATTACCCGAATCGGCCCGTCAAATTCGTTGTGCCATCAACCCCGGGGGGCGCGATTGACATCCTCGCGCGCATCATCGCCCCCAAACTCTCTGCTAAATGGGGACAACCGGTCGTGATCGACAACCGTGCCGGCGCCGGTGGCATCATTGGCACGGAGGCTGTGGCCAAGTCGCTTGCGGACGGCCATACGCTGCTGCTCGTCACCACAGGTTTTGTCACCAATCAAATGCTCTACAGCCGGGTGCCGTACACCACACCGGGTGACTTCACACCGGTCACCATCATTGGTGTCACGCCCAACATCCTGGTTGCACACCCGTCAGCGGGCGTCAGCTCACTGAAAGAACTGATCGCCCTTGGAAAAGCGAAACCGGGCACACTCAACTTCGGCTCTTCCGGCGTAGGCAGTGCAGGTCATCTGCAGATGTTGCTGTTGACCCAACTGACAGGCATTGAGATGACGCACATCCCCTACAGCGGAAGCGGTGCCGCCACATCCGCAATTCTGTCGGGCCAGACGCAATTGCTGTCGACTGCCGTCAGCGCCATCCGCAATCACATCAACAACAAGTCGGTCATACCGCTGGCGGTGATGGCGTCTAAACGGACTGAGTCTCAGCCAAACGTTCCGACGATTACCGAGGCCGGCGTGCCAGACTATTCATCTGATGGCTGGTATGGTCTGATCGGGCCAAAGGGCATGAAACCCGACGTCCTGGACAAGCTCTATCGGGATGTACTTGAAGTCATCAAGATGCCGGAAGTAATCACGCAACTGAAGGATGCCGGTTTCGAGCCGGGGGGCATGCCTCCGGCAGACTTCGTCAAGTATCTCCACAATGAAGTCTCGACTTGGCAGAAAGTACTGGCCAAGACGGCCCCGTCAAACATTCAGAAATGATGTCAAAAAGGGGCGCGTGTCAGCTTCATGCGTCTGAGATTCTTACTCACTGCTAGGTGACTTTTCGCTACACTGGCTTGCCCCCTACAAAAAGGCAGAGAAGCATCATGAAAGCCCTTGTCAGCCGCGCCCTTTTGGATCCTTTTTATTCCATCGCATGGTGCTTGTCGCTGGCGTTCTCGATAAGCGCCTGCACGAACCTGAGCGCCCTGCCATCGACATCAGCGAAGGCGCCCACGCTGAGCAAAGAGCGAATTGCCGAGATCATCACCAGCCCGGATCGAAGTGCAGCAGACCGCAGCAATGACGCTAGGCGCAAACCCGATCAATTGCTGACGCTCATCGCTGTCCGGCCTGACATGGTCGCCTTGGATTTGAGTGCGGGTGGCGGCTTCACCACTGAACTCTTAGCGCGCGCAGTAGGGCCCACTGGGCGGGTCTATGGACAAAGTGCACCGCGCGTCCCCGTCAACCCGCAACGTCAACCGGTGGCGCCTGAAGACGGAGCGGCTCCGATAACGGCACAGCCCACGGTGCGCCTCACCTCGCCCCAAGCCTTGGCGGAACGCGCGAAGAATCCGCGGGTCGCCAACATCATTCCGGTCGTGCGTACATTTGAAGACCCCGTCCCACCGGAAGTGGCGTCGGGTGGACTCGACCTGGTGACGCTGATATTCAATTACCACGATCTGGGCCACATGGGTGTGGATCGCGCACGGATGAACAGCGCTTTGTTTGCGGCACTCAAATCAGGCGGAATCTATGTGATTGCGGACCATGCAGGACGTCCGGGGACGGGCATTTCAGAAGCGGGGACGCTGCACCGTATTGAAGAAGCCTTCTTGCGCCAAGAAGTGGAATCAGCAGGCTTCAAACTGGCGGCCGAAGGGACGTTTGCGCGCAACCCATCAGACCCACGCGACAAAAACACACCGGTGCCAGCGCAGCCCAAAGACGGCTTTGTCCTGAAGTTTGTCAAACCGTGAGGTGACGGCTGAGCCAGCTCAGCAGTTCATCGTCAGCCGGCGTCTGGATTTGACATCCAGATAACCAATCGTCGACTTCTTGAATTTCAAATCAACGAACAAGTCACAATAAAACTCGCCGTGCCGCCAGCACATGGAGACGCTGGTTTCGTTGGAGTACTTCAGGTGGAAGACGCCATCGAAGGCCGGGTAAGTGCAGCGAAATTCCATGAGCTTGAGCAGGCGCCGGACCACCGGTGTTTTGACCGCTTCGTCAACCTCGTCCAGCGTGTAGTGGTGCCGGTTGATGTCACGCATTTCACCCGTGGCTTCCATCAGCTCTAGGTCGTTGCTGCCGGCCAGCAAGCCAACGTAGTAGACCTGCGGAATGCCCGGCGCGAAGAACTGCACCGCACGCGCGGCGATGTAGGCATCGTCGTTTCTTTTGAGCGCGTCGTAATAAGTGCAGGTCAACTGGTAGATCGCGCCGACGCTGTGCACATTGGCCGCAGAGCGACGCAAGATCGGGTCTGCACTGCGTTGGCTGACGTTGTCAATCACTGCCTGGATTTCGGCCTTGGGCAAGATACCTTCGACGTCCGGAATACAAATGCCGTCGTGCGTGTCCAGCACCGTGAGCTGATTCCGCGGGCACATGCGCAGCCATTGCTTGAGGAAGACGCTGTTGCATTCGAGCAGCGAAAAAAGCAGCAACGGCGCCAGCGCAAAACCGTAAGGGTGCATGCCGTGTAGCGCAATCGCGTACTGAAAACTGGAGTGGTCGTGCACCTCGGGCACGGTCTCAGCGCCGTTTTCACGGGCCACACCATCGACCCACTTGAGAATGTCGTAGACGTCCGGCTCGACCAAGAAACAGCTGGTGCCGATTTCCTTGGTGGTGTAGCCAAATGCGTCCAGTCGAAACAGCTTGACGCCGCGCTCCGCCAGGAAGGCCATGTAGTCCTCCATCAGCGCATAAGTCTTGGGTGAGCGGTAGTTCAGATCGATCTGGCTTTCGGTGAAGGTGCACCAAACACGGCCTGTGCTGCCGTCGGCAAAGGTGATTTCCCGAAACGGTTCTTTTTCCTTGCGGATGTGAATGCGGGCCAGGTCATCGGCCGAAATTGGGCCCAGCCGGTCAACGTGGACAAACAAGTCTGCGTGCTCAGAGGCGTAGCCCTTGGCCACAAAGTCTTTGAACTCCTCAGACTCGTCCGAAATATGGTTCAGCGTCAGGTCTAAACACAAGTCAAAGCGGCTGGAGATTTTCTCGATGTCTTCCCAGGTGCCGTACTTTGGATCAATCTCTTTATGCGTCAGTGGCGAAAACCCGCCATCCGCGTTGGACGGGTAAGGCGGCAAGATGTGGATGCCGCCGATCACGCGCGAGAAATGCTTGTCAATCGTGTTGTACAAGTCGGTGAGGTTATTCCCCATGCGATCGGGATAAGCGATCAGCTGGATCTTGTTGCGTAATGTCATTGACGGGGGGTGCTCCTGCATGTTGCCTCCCATCATGGCCCATTGCTATAACCTTTGCATGCAACCGGATCCTAAAGTACTCTCCATCAATATTCATTTTCAATAGATTCAAGACGCGGTTTGCACAGGTAACATTTGCGTATGAAGTTTTCCCCCAACTCCAAAACCGCAGACCTTTCAGATGCGGTGACACGTCGCCACTGGTTGAGCTTGGCCGTCAGTCTGTCGCTGACAGCAAGCGTTTTTGCACAGTCAAAAGCCACGGCAAGCTGGCCCGCCAAGGCCCTCAAAATCGTTGTCGCTTACCCGCCCGGGGGTGCCAGCGATGTCGTCGCCCGCGCACTGGCTGAACGCCTGGCGATCCGTTTGAATGTTGCCGTGGTGATTGAAAACAAGGCCGGCGCCAGCGGCACGCTGGGTGTCAACGCCGTGGCCAAGGCCGTGCCTGACGGTTACACGCTCGGTTTTTCAGCCATCTCACCGCTGACACTCAGCCCGCACCTTGGTAAATCCTTGTTCGACCCACTCAAGGACTTGGCTCCGGTGGCCAACGTGATGTATTCACCGGTGTTGATCCTGGCCACATCGGCCACCACAGACGCTGATTTCAAAGCCTTGCTGGCAACGGCACGGGCTAAGCCCGGTGCGGTGCGGTGGGCCACCTCGGGCCCAGCCTCACTCGGCCACGTTGTACTGGAACAAATTCGCGACGTCGCCAAGATAGACATCAGCCACGTGCCCTACAAAGGCGGTGGCCCGCAAATCACCGACGCCTTGGGCGGTCAGTTTGAGGTGCTTTCGGTCAACGCCTCGGCGTCTGTGTTGCAATACATCAAGGCTGGCAAGTTGCGACCTCTGGCCGTTGGTGCACCGGCGCGGCTTGACAGCCTGCCAGAGGTGAAAACGCTGGCTGAGCAGGGATATCCGGCGGCCAACCTGAGTTCATACTTTGGGGTTCTGGCACCAGCCGGCACACCCGCAGCGGTCATCGACAGGTTGAATCTGGAGATCAATGCAGCGCTGGCTCAGCCGGCCCTGCGCGAACGACTGAAGGCGGCTGAGTGCCTGCCCACACAAGGCTCCCCGGCAGAATTTTCAAAGCTCATCCACAACGAATTCGGGAACATGGCCCGGATCGTGCAACAGGCTCAGATGAAAGCAGAATAATCCCGTAGGCAGGGTGCACCATTCAAAAGCCAGCCCACGCACTTCATAGGGACTTCTGTCCAGCTGAGTTATTTTCAAGCCCACATGGGGCTCCATTTTTTTCATTTGCCGTTTGACCACTCTTTCCACCTCCACCCAACGTTCCGCCTTACTTCTGTCATTTGCCACTTTTGGCAGCATGGCGATTCAGCGCATTTGCGATGCCATGCTGCCCGAGCTTTCGCGTGTTTTCAACGTCAGCATCAGCGAGGCTGCGCGGGTGGTCTGGATGTTTGCCGTGGTCTATGGCGCAGCACAGCTTTTTTACGGCCCGATGGGCGACCGCTTGGGCAAATTCCGCATCGTCACCTACGCCACCATCGGTTGCAGCCTAGCCAGTTTGGTGGCTGTGTTTGCAGGCAGCCTGAACGCGCTGGTGCTGGCTCGTGTCCTCACGGGTTTGTGCGCAGCAGCTCTCATTCCGTTGTCGATGGCGTGGATCGGCGACGCCGTGCCTTACGAACAACGCCAGGAAACGCTGGCCAAGGTTGGACTCGGCACCACGGTGGGGCTGGTGGGCGGGCAATTGATGGGTGGACTGCTGACCGACACTTTGGGCTGGCGCTGGGCTTTTGTCTTGATGACGCTGCTGTTTGCAGTGATCGGCGCGCTCTTATACGGCGACTTAAAACAGCAAACGTCCACGACAAGCAACGGCCAAGATAGGCAGAATCGACCGGCTTTCTTGGGCCAAGCCTTGCGAATCGTGACCCAGTCGTGGGCACGCTACATCCTTTTGATCGCCATCGTGGAAGGTGCTTGTGGCTTCGGTGTACTGGCCATCATTGCTTCACACCTGCACCGCGAGCTGGCGCTGTCGCTCACCGCATCGGGCGCCATCGTGGCGATGTTCGGTGTCGGCGGCGTGGTCTACATGGCACTGGCCCGGCATTTGATTCGGCGCTTTGGTGAAACCGGCTTGGCGCAATGGGGCGGCAGCTTGATGGGTGTTTCGTTTTTAGTACTGGGTTTTGCCACTTGGTGGCCCTTGACGCCGCTGGTCAGCCTGTGCGCCGGATTCGGGTTTTTCATGTTTCACAACACGATGCAGCTGCACGCGACCCAAATGGCGCCGACGGCCCGCGGCACAGCGGTGTCACTGTTTGCCTCCTGTCTTTTTATAGGTCAGGCTGGGGGCGTTCTACTGGCCGCCAACCTGATTGCGCTGCTAGGCTCCGGGGTGGTGATTGCCTTGGGCGGCGGCGGCATCATGGCGCTGGGGTTCATTCTGGCCAGAGGCTTGCGCAAGCATGCCCTTAAAACTGATACCGCCCTGTGACCACCTGCCCCACTTTGAGCAACTGATCCACGCCTTCGAGGGTGATGGTGTTCATGCCAAAAGACAGCGCACCGTTCAGCCGCGCATCTTGCCGGTAGGTCTGCAACATGTCGTTCACCACCGGTGTGCTGCTGGCGTTCAGCGGGTCGATGTTGACGATCGGGCAACGCGGGCACGGTTTGACTGGCTGCAAGCGCACCGTCCCTTCTGCCGTCACGATCTCCAGCTGTTGCAGACGGTCTTCGTCGTGCGAGGTCATCGCGTCGGTTTGTGCAACACCGGGTGCATCACCGAGCACGATATTCGGCCGGAAGCGCGCCATGGTCACGACCTCTTTTCCGGCCGCACGCAGCTTGTCGTTGAGGCCGTTGAGTGAGGCTTCGCTGGTGAGCAGCAGCGGGTAACCGTCGCTGAATTGGTTCAGTGCCTCCATACCGCCCGTCCAGCTCAGGCTGGAAGCTCGCTTGTGCTCCGGGTCAAAACGCACCAACCGCGCTTTGACGCCCAGATAGTCACTGACCCACTGCGCCGCCGTCGCACCCATGTCGTAGGCGGCCACTTCTTGGCCCCAAACGCTGGCTTGCACAGCCGCTTCAACCTTGTCAATTGCCAAGTGCAGTGCCAGCATGCCGGGCGCCCGCAGCACGATGTCGTCGGTGCGCAGCTGCGGCTGAATCAGCGCCATGCGCGGCAACTCACGCTGCGTCAAAAAGGCGTTGTTCTCGTCGACCACCATCCAGGCGCGGTCTAAGTCCAGACCGGTTTCGGTGAGATAAGCCTCTTTGACCGCCACGCCGGCACAGGACTTGACGGGGTAAACGTACAGCTGCGCGATAACGGCGCTGAAGTCAGGGGCGTTCTGGGGGCGAGTGGTGTCGGTCAAAAGAGTCCTTCAAAGATGGATGCAAGTGGCGCGCAAGAGGGGCCCTATGGGGGCATTCAAACACGGCTGTCAGCGCTGATTTTGCACTGCCTCCTAAAATGCCCCATGCCCAAGAATTTTGATGTGTGTATTCGTGGCGACGGGATTGTCGGACGCACGCTGGCGTTGCTGCTGGCGCGCGAGCGGCTGCGCGTGGCGCTGGTCGCCCAACCCGCGCCAATACCCGTGGCCGAAGACGTGCGCGCTTATGCGCTGAACGGTGTCTCGCGTGCCCTGCTGATGCAGCTGCGCGCCTGGCCGACAACACCAGCCGTCACGCCCGTCAGCGAGATGCGCGTGTGGGGTGACAGCGGTGGCCGGCTCGATTTCACGCTGCCAACGAGTTCAGCCGCAGCCCCTGGCGCCCGGCCGTCTGAGGCGTTGGCTTGGATCGTCGATGTGCCAGCGCTTGAACAACAACTCGCCGAGGCCTTGCGCTTTGCGCCTGAAGTCGAGTACGTCTCCTCGCCAGAAGAAGCCGCAGCCAAGCTCACCGTGGTCTGCGAAGGCCAGAAAAGCAGCAGCCGACACGAGTTTGGCGCAGGCTGGACGGTCAAACCCTATGACCAGAAAGCGGTTGCAGCGCGGCTGGAATCAGATCGACCGCACGGCGGCGTAGCGAGGCAATGGTTTGGCCAAGGCGACGTACTCGGCTTGCTGCCGGTGGCAGGCGCAGGGGCAAATGCGCTGGCGCTGGTCTGGTCGGTGCCGGTGGCACGTGCCGACGCCTTGCAAAAAATGTCGCCCGACCAATTAGTCGCAACCGTACAGCAAGTCTGCGGCGACGAAGCCGGTCAGTTGCAACTCAGCGGCCCGGTGGCCAGCTGGCCGCTGAATTTATCCAGCGCAGAGCGCTGGGTCGGCCCCGGCTGGGCGCTGGCGGGCGACGCCGCGCACACGGTCCATCCGATGGCGGGCCAAGGTTTGAACTTAGGCTTGGCCGATGTGAAGGCACTGGCTGAGGTGTTAAGGGGCCGCGAATACTGGCGCTCGCTGGGCGACGAAAAACTACTGCGCCGCTACGAGCGCGCCCGCAAGGCCGACGTGCTGGCGATGGCCACCGTGACCGACGGCCTGCACGGCCTCTTTGCCCACACCGACGCCCGCTGGCAAGCGCTGCGCAACTGGGGCATGAAAGGCGTAGCGCGCAGCGGCCCTCTCAAAGCCTGGCTGACGCGGCAAGCGACCGGCTAATTTTCGTCATTGCGAGCGCAGCGCGGCCACCCATGCCTCGCGACGACACCTCAACCACTGAACTCAGGATCTTCAGATGACTTCATTCCCTTCTCTTCTTTCTTCCGCCCGCCATTCCAGCATCGCCGCTTTCGGGCTGGCCTTGAGCTTGCTCGCCGGCACCTCGGCTTGGGCTCAAGAAGCCGCGATTCGTAAAAATCTGAGCGAACGTCTGCCCACGCTGCCCAAGATTGAAGAAGTCAGCAAGACCCCAATGAACGGCCTCTTTGAAGTCCGCGTCAATGGCAACGATCTTTTTTACACCGATGCCGATGGCAACTTTCTCATTCAGGGCAGCCTGATTGACACGAAAGCAAAAAAGAACCTGACGGACGAACGGACCGAAAAACTCAACGCAGTGGCCTTTGACGCGCTGCCTTTGAAAGACGCATTCACCATCGTGCACGGCAACGGCAAACGCAAGATGGCGGTCTTCGAAGACCCGAATTGCGGCTATTGCAAACGCTTTGAGCGTGACCTGCAAAAGGTCAACGACGTGACGATCCATCTGTTTCTATTCCCTATCCTGAGCCCTGACTCCACCGAAAAAGCCAAGGCCGTCTGGTGTTCCAAAGACAAAGCCAAAGCTTGGGCCGACATGATGCTGCAGGGCAAAACGCCCGCAGCCGGGAGCTGCGACAGCTCGGTTTTGGCGCGCAATGTTGAGTTCGGCAAGAAGTACCGCATCACCGGTACCCCGACTGTGATTTTTGCTGATGGCACCCGCGTCCCAGGCGCCATCAGCTCGCAACAGGTTGAAAAATATTTGGCTGAAGCCAAAGCCCCCTGAACACGCAACCGATTGACACTTTATGACTTCCTCCAAGTCAGCGAATTCACGTTCTTCTACCAGCCCTTCCATCCACTACCGCGTTGAAATCTCTGACCTGCAGGCGCATCTTTTCAAGATCACGCTGACGGTAGCCGAACCTGCGGCGCTGCAAAAATTTTCTCTGCCAGTGTGGATCCCCGGCAGCTACCTGGTGCGTGAGTTCTCCGGCCACTTGCAGCAACTCCAGGCCAAGCAAGGCCGCCGAACGCTGGTTGCAGGTCAGATCGCACAGATCGATAAATGCAGCTGGCAAATTCGCTGTTCGCCAGCCCGCCCATTGGTGCTGGTGTATGAGGTGTATGCCAACGACCACTCGGTGCGCACAGCCATCCTTGGCGAGGCGCGTGGATTTTTCAACGGTACCAGCCTCTGTCTGCGCGTCGAAGGACAAGAACACAGCGTCCATGAGTTGGACATCGTGGCCCCCAAAGCCAAGCCAGACTGGTCACTGGCGACCGGACTGGCACCCCACAAAATCAGCAAGAACGGGTTCGGTCGCTACCGCGCCAAGGACTACGACGAACTGGTCGACAGCCCGGTCGAGATGGGCGCTTTTTGGATCGGCAATTTCAAGGCCTGCGGCGTGCCACACCGCTTTGTCGTGGCTGGTGCCGCGCAAAGTTTTGACGGAGCACAACTGCTGGCCGATACGCAAAAAATCTGTGAGGCCGAAATTCGTTTTTGGCACGGCAGCAAGAAACCGCCGTTCAAACATTACCTCTTCATGCTGAACGCCGTTGACGACGGTTATGGCGGGCTGGAGCACCGCAACTCGACCGCTCTCATTTGCAACCGGCGCGACTTGCCACGGCTTGGTGAAATGAAAATTTCTGAGGGCTACACCACGCTGCGCGGCCTCATCAGCCACGAGTATTTCCACACTTGGAACGTCAAGCGTCTGCGCCCCGCAGAGTTCGCCCACTACGACTACACCCGCGAAAATTACACACAACTGCTGTGGTTTTTTGAAGGCTTCACCAGCTACTACGACGACCTGATGCTGCGCCGTTGCGGCCTGCTTGACAACGCCGGCTACCTCAAGCTGCTGAACAAAACCATCAACCAAGTGATGCAGTCGCCGGGCCGATTGGTTCAGTCGGTGGCTGAGGCCAGTTTTGATGCGTGGGTCAAGTACTACCGGCAAGACGACAACACGCCCAACGCCACCATCAGCTACTACACCAAAGGGGCGCTGGTGGCGCTGTGCTTTGACCTCAGCCTGCGCGCACCCACCGGGCAAAACGAAGCCGGTACAGGCCCCAGCAAAAGCAGTACGCTCGACGAGGTGATGCGCTCGCTGTGGGCGCGCTGCGACGGTGGCCCCATGACCGAAGACGATTTTGCAGCCGCCCTGCTGAGTGCCAGCGGCAGAGACTTCAACGCCGAACTGACCCACTGGGTACACGGCAAGGCCGAATTGCCGCTGAAAGCATTGTTAGAGAAACACGGTCTGGCGGTGTTCGAAGAACCCGCACAACTGGCGCAGCGTTTGGGTTTGCGCGTAACAGAGTCTCAAGGCGTCGTGGTCAAGACCGTGCTGCGCGGTGGTACGGCAGAACGCGCCGGCTTCGCACCCGGCGATGAGTGGCTGGGCATTGAAGAAGCCAAGACCGGCTGGCGCATGAACAAACTCGACGACCTGCTGCTCTACGCCGGCAACAAAAATAAAATGCAAGCGCTGGTGGCTCGCGACAAACGCTTGCTGCGGCTGCCCCTCACCTTGCCGGCAAATGTCACCACCTGGCGCCTCGCCATCCAAGACACGACCCGAGTCAACCAATGGCTGAATCCCACGGCTTAAGGCCGCTTGGTTCAAAATAGCGCGACGCCATTTTTTCCACATAAAAACCAACGAGGAACCGCATGAGCTACGAAACGATTTTGATCAGCCGCCAAGGCCCGGACAGCCGCCAAGTTGGCATCATCACGCTGAACCGGCCAAAGCAACTCAACGCGTTGAATGACCAGCTGATGGACGAGCTGGGCACTGCGCTCACCGCATTTGACGCGGACGAACACATCGGCTGCATCATCTTGACCGGCAGCGAGAAAGCCTTTGCGGCGGGAGCAGACATCAGCGCTATGGCCGAACTCAACTTCGCCGACGTCTACGGCAAAGACTTCATCACCCGCAACTGGGAACAAATTCGCCAAGTACGCAAACCGGTGATTGCGGCAGTGAGCGGTTTTGCGCTGGGCGGCGGCTGTGAGCTGGCCATGATGTGCGACTTCATCATTGCGGCTGACAACGCGCGCTTCGGCCAGCCGGAAATCAAGCTCGGCATCATTGCCGGTGCTGGAGGCACGCAGCGTTTGCCGCGCGCAGTGGGCAAAGCCAAAGCCATGGACATGGCCCTGACCGGACGCATGATGGACGCCGCCGAAGCTGAACGCGCCGGACTCGTCAGCCGCGTCGTGCCCTTCGACAAGCTGATGGACGAGGCACTGGGTGCCGCGCTGATGATTTGCGATTACGGGCAAAACAGCGTGATGGCCACCAAAGAGTCCGTGAACCGGGCCTTTGAAAGCACCTTGTCAGACGGCCTGATGTTTGAGCGCCGCCTGTTCCACGCCATGTTTGCCACCAGCGACCAGAAGGAAGGCATGCAGGCATTCCTCGCTAAACGCAAACCGGTGTTCGCACACCGTTGAAAACGAAACTTGAACCCGCTATAATCTTTGACGCGCGGTGATATAGCTCAGTTGGTTAGAGCGCAGCATTCATAATGCTGATGTCGGTGGTTCAAGTCCACCTATCACCACCAGATTTCTGAGAAGCCGTTGATCCATAAGGGTTAGCGGCTTTTTTTATGCCGATTTTCTGTCAGGTGCATCACAAAGGTAATGCACATGGCACAGAACTTTCTGATTTCTTCCAGGCATGGGACTGTCTACTATTTCAGGAGACGTGTACCCAACGACTTGCGAGACACCATCGGCAGACCTTATTTGGTCAGGACGCTTGAAACAAACCAACGCAGATTGGCCGTTGTACTGGCTCGAGCTTGCGCAGCCAGAACAGATGCGCTCTTTCAAAAGCTGCGCGACATGAAAAAGGCGAAACTCGACGGCAACCGATTCGACTACATGGCATTCCCCCAATTCACTAGACATCTTTCATAGCGCAGTGGGGAAGCATCAGGACCTTATATGGAGATGGAGAGAAAATTTGGTTCGCTAACATATCACCAAATATTGATCCTCCAAAGCCAAAAAAGCATCTAAAAAAGTATTGCCTTAATGAACGCTATTTTCTTTTCACGATTTTTTTCACTTGATCAAACAGTGCTTCGGAGTTTTCAACATTATTTACTCGAACCCCGCTCTTCCCTGAGTCGTCTTCACCTGCGCTGGTCGCACGGGTAGATAGTACAATTGTGCCAAGACTATACTGCCGTTGAAAAAACCCCTCGGTTAAACTTACTTCCGAGACTTGATCGTAATATACGGTTTTCCTTTGTTTAGTCAGAAAACCTTCCAAGAACTCAACTCTGTCCTCGTAGAACTTAAACGAACTTAGTTCATAATTTTTCTTTGTTAGATACAACCTAATGATAGGTAGAAATATGAAAACAGCAACACCAATAACCAAAAAATAGTTAACTTTTGGGGGCTCTAGTCCAATTATCTCAAATCCAGCCGGGATCAGAAACGTTCCAAACGTTCCGAAGAACATGCCTGCCCAAAACGTAAGGAAAAGATGAACAAGGAGATTTTGAATAAGAAAGAGCCCCATGTAATACTTGGGCCGAAGTTCTAGAGCAGGTACATCAGACATGTTAATTTTTCTCTTGGATAATAGTAGAGATCCGACCGACGTGTAGAAAAGAGCAAACTTGCTTAAGGCACAAAAACTTTTCGTATCCGCCTGCTAATGGACCGCACTTAATGGCTGCGTCTGACAGGTCAGAAGCGGGACCTTTAAAGTTGGCGAATTCAAGTACGATGTGTAATTTTTATTAACCGCAAAAACGAGGTTAATAATGTTTAGCATGCAAAGCTTCGTGACCTGTAAGTCGAAATTACACTTCGTACTTGAATCCGCCATTGAAGAGGCTATTCACATTTATCGTTCAATTCACAATAATCGTGCTCTAGCAATTTACACTCTTAGGTTCAATGTATTTCCTCGTGAAAACCCTGATAGCTCAACTTTAAATGCCTTGCGCCCTGCGTGAAAGGCAAGCCAGCGCGTTTTTTTGGCTTCAATTGCTAACTGGATGGATTCAAGCTTACTGAAGAACAACCAATTTCACAATATGAAATTAATAAATTCAAGTTTTTCAAGAATTTTTTAGAAAAATTCTGAGGATCGGTAAGCGGCCTTGCCCTAAAACTACCGTTTACAGGGTGCCCCCCCCCCTTTTTTTTTGCTGGCTTAATGAATTAGGGAGAGTGGGCAATTCCGCCGCCTCAGGGGCCGCTCTTTTTTAATCTGATAGCGCTACATCCGATGAACTTACGGAGAAATGCCAGCGCACAAGCATACGGAACAATGTGCTGCAAATTTTCGACAATGCAGGTTAGAAGCTGACCCGAACCATTGCAGAACCTATCAAGCCGTGTCAAAAACCAACATAGCGGGTCACTTTTCTTTTTGACGGTACTTTTACAAATTCGCCTCAAAGAAACAAGCATCTATGCGGGTTGCAGCCTATTTTTCAATGGAATCTCTCCCATTTTTCGGTTTCAGACAGTGTCAGGAACCCTCAGAACCCGCATGCTTAGACGCATAGCGGGTTTTTTGTTGCCTCAAGCAATCTCACGAGATAGACCAGGACAAAGTTACACTTTACTTTCCAAGCTTTTTCTGTATTCTCATCAGCTCATCTTTTTTACCAGATCACAGGCCTGCTAGCTTCTATCTATGAGTATTCAACTGACCCTCACGGGTGACGTCAACTTGATGAACGTCCAAGACCCGCACATTCCATTTAGACAAATTTCTTCGGTATTACAAAAATCTGATCTGGTGTTCAGTAATTTGGAATGCTGCTTATTCACCCCGCAGGCTGACCACTC
>CANCCE010000006.1 GCA_947374505.1 Comamonadaceae bacterium
CACGTGCGAGGTCTACGAAAAATGAAGAGATGTTTTTCCGCAGGGCCGCCCCAAGGAAAAATGCGCCCCCTCGGGGGGCAGTGAAGTACACGCAGTGACGAACGTGGGGGCCTCACTCATAACCAAAGGTCTTCACGCGCGCGTCATCATCAGCCCAGCCGGAACGGACTTTGACCCAGATCTCCAGAAAGACTTTGCCACCGGTGAGTGTCTCGAGTTCGTGGCGCGCTTCAGTGCCGATGCGTTTGAGCTTTTCGCCCTTTTCGCCAATGATCATGCCTTTGTGACCGTCGCGTTCGACCACGATGGTGGCGGCGACGCGGCGCAGATTGCCCTCTTCTTCGTACTTGTCGATGATGACGGTCGAGGTGTACGGCAACTCGTCACCGGTCAAGCGAAAGAGTTTTTCACGGATGATTTCTGCCGCCATGAAGCGGTCACTGCGGTCGGTCAGTTCGTCAGCGCCATACATCCACGGTTGCTCAGGCAGGTACTTGTCACAAATGCCAAACAGACGCTCAACGTCACGGGCGTTGTTGGCCGACATCGGGACGAACTCAGCGAAATTGTGGCGCTCCTGCATTTCTTTGAGCCAAGGTGCGATCTCGGCGCGACGGTGGATCAGATCAAACTTATTCGCCAGCAAAATGGCGGGCGTGTTGGCCGGCAACAAAGACAAGACCTTGGCATCCGCCTGATTGAACTGGCCAGCTTCAACCACGAAAACAATCAGATCAACGTCATTGACAGCGCCCACCACGGTGCGGTTCAAGGAGCGGTTCAAAGCATTGCTGTGGCGGGTTTGAAAACCCGGCGTGTCGACGAACACGTACTGCGTCGGCCCGACCGTGCGCATGCCGGTGATGCGATGCCGCGTGGTTTGCGCCTTGCGCGAGGTGATGCTGATTTTTTGCCCCACCAGCGCATTCAGCAAGGTCGATTTGCCCACGTTTGGCTTGCCCACAATGGCGATCAGACCGCAGCGCTGGCCGACGGTGGGTACCGCTGGTGCGTTACTGGCGCGGGTCGACATGGCTTGGGTGAGCATGGCTTCAAGCGCGTCAGGTGTCTGCGGTGACAGGTCGGTCGGGGTGGGGGCTTTTTTGCCATCAGTCATGTGAGTCCATCTTCAGCCGCCTTCAGGCAGCGAGGTTTAGCAGATTAAGAGCCGAGAGTCTTGAGAAAAGACAGCATGGCAGCGGCGGCGGCTTGTTCCCCCGCCCGCCTCGAACCACCGATGCCACGCTCTGCGCGGCCGTGCTCGACAATTTCGCACTCCACGTCAAAAGTTTGCTGGTGGGCGGCACCTGAAGTGGCGACGACCCGGTAAATGGGCAAGTTCATTTTTCGACCTTGCAGCCATTCTTGCAGCTCGGTCTTGGGATCTTTGTCGATGGCCGGCATTTGAGGCGTGATGTCGACGTCTTGAAACAGCCGTCGAACCAGCGCTGATGCGCTGTCAAAACCGGCGTCGAGGTAGACCGCACCAATCACTGCTTCAAGCGCATCCGCCAAAATGGAGGGCCGCTTTTGTCCACCGGATTTGGCTTCACCTTCACCCAGACGGAGCAACGTCGGCAAGCCCAAGGTGATGGCCAGTTGATGCAGCGTTTCTTGTTTGACAAGATTGGCGCGCACGCGCGACAAATCACCTTCAGGGAGCTGCGCCAGCCTTTCATACAAGAGACCGGCGACAGCCAAGTTGAGCACCGAGTCACCCAGAAATTCCAGCCGTTCATTGTGTTCGCCCGAAAAGCTGCGGTGCGTCAGCGCGAGTTGCAACAGCTTGGGGTTAGCGAAGTCATGCACTAAACGCTTTTGCAGCCCCTGCAAAGGCAGGCTGAGCTTAGGCTGGTTAGAAGCAGAAGCGATATCGGGTTGAGCACTCATGAGACAGTCGAGAAGCGAGGCGGGGGCTTAGTCAAAACCGCCGATGCGTTTCAAATTACCGAAGTTCATCCAGACGAAGAAGGCTTTGCCAACGATATTTTTTTCGGGTACAAAACCCCAATAGCGGGAGTCAAGTGAGTTGTCGCGGTTGTCGCCCATCATGAAGTAATGTCCAGCTGGCACCTTGCACACCACGCCTTCGCTACTGTAGCGGCAGTTGTCGCGGAATGGGAAGTCGGCAGTGGCTTGAATGAATGACGGCCGGTCATCTTCATTCAAGATACGGTAATGACGTTCACCGGTTGCAGTCAATTCTTCGAATTGCTTGGTGTAACGAAGTGAGTCTTCGTCAAAAAATTCTGGCAAGGCTTTTTTCTCAAGCGGCTTGCCATTGATGGTCAGCTTCTTGTTCAGGTAAGCGACCTCGTCACCCGGAATGCCAACGACTCGCTTGATGTAGTCGAGGCTCGGTTGCGGTGGGTAGCGAAAGACCATCACATCGCCGCGCTCGGGGCTGTGGTTGTCGAGCACTTTGGTGAAAATCACAGGCAAGCGCACACCGTAATGAAATTTATTCACCAAGATCAAGTCATTGATCATCAAGGTCGGGATCATGGAGCCCGATGGAATCTTGAAGGGCTCAAACAAAAAGGAACGCAATACAAAAACCACGATGATGACGGGGAAGAGCCCGGCCGTCCAATCCAACCACCAAGGCTGCATCATCAGGCGCGCACGCGCTTCAACAACATCAGGCAGCACCGTTTGCAAACCCAGCTTGACCAATTCAACGTTGCGCTTGGCGGTACTTTGCTCAAGCACTTGAACGGCTTGACGGCGTTGTGGCAAAAAATAAAAGCGCTCGGCCAGCCAATAAATACCTGTCACCACGGTCGCCAGAAACAGCAGCAGCGAGAAATTACCGTCCACGATGCCCATGTACCAAGCGCCGCCGTAACCGACAAAAGCGGCCAGCACCAAGGCTGTGATTGAACTCATGAGACCGACCATTAATCTTCCACCTGCAATATGGCCAGGAAGGCCTCTTGGGGCACTTCGACCGAACCGATTTGTTTCATGCGTTTTTTGCCGGCCTTTTGTTTTTCCAGCAGCTTCTTCTTACGCGAAATATCGCCGCCGTAGCACTTGGCGATGACGTTTTTGCGCAAGGCTTTGATTGTCTCACGCGCAATCACGTTGGCGCCAATGGCCGCCTGGATGGCAACGTCGAACTGCTGGCGCGAAATAATTTCGCGCATTTTGGACACCACGGCGCGACCACGGTAGACCGACTGGCTACGGTGAACAATGATAGACAGCGCATCGACGCGCTCACCGTTGAGCAGGATATCAACCTTGACAACGTCGGATGCGCGGAACTCTTTGAGCTCATAGTCCATCGAGGCATAGCCGCGCGACACCGATTTGAGTTTGTCGAAGAAGTCCAGCACGATCTCACCGAGCGGCATGTCGTACGTCAGCATGACCTGCTTGCCGTGGTACGCCATGTTTTGCTGAATGCCGCGCTTGTTGTTGGCCAAAGTCATGACCGCGCCCACATAGTCTTGCGGCATATAAAGATGCACGGTGACGATGGGCTCACGAATTTCTTGAATCCGACCGGCGTCTGGAATCTTCGATGGATTCTCCACCATCAAGACTTCGCCACCGGGCATGACCACTTCATACACAACACTTGGCGCGGTGGTGATCAGGTCTTGATCAAATTCTCGCTCAAGCCGCTCTTGCACGATCTCCATGTGCAACAAGCCCAAAAAGCCGCAGCGAAAACCAAAGCCCAGCGCTTGGCTGACTTCAGGTTCGTAATGCAACGATGCGTCGTTGAGCTTGAGTTTTTCAAGCGCATCGCGCAGAGAGTCGTATTCGCTGGCTTCGCTAGGGTACAAACCGGCAAACACCTGAGGCTGAATTTCCTTGAAGCCGGGCAAGGCCTCAGTCGCTGCAAAAGCGGCACCGCCCGTGCCGGGTTTGATCATCGTCAGCGTGTCACCCACCTTGGCAGCTTGCAGCTCTTTGATACCCGCAATCACAAAACCCACCTCACCGGCTTCGAGCGACTGTCGCGCTTCGGTGTGCGGCGTGAAAACGCCGAGTTGTTCTGCGTTGTAAAGTGCTTCAGTGGCCATCAACTTGATCCGATCACCCTTGGCGAGTCGGCCGTCAACCACTCGGACCAGCATGACCACGCCCACATAAGCGTCATACCAACTGTCGACGATCATGGCGCGTAACGGGCCGTCAGGATTTCCTTTGGGCGGCGGAATGCGCGCAATGACGGCCTCGAGAATTTCATCAATCCCCATGCCGGTTTTTGCACTGCAAGGAATCGCATCCGTCGCATCGATGCCGATCACGTCTTCGATTTCCTGCTTCGCATTGTCAGGGTCTGCTTGCGGCAAATCCATCTTGTTGAGCACTGGCAACACCGTGACGCCGAGATCAAGCGCGGTGTAGCAATTCGCCACCGTCTGCGCTTCAACACCTTGGCTTGCATCCACAACCAGCAGCGCACCTTCGCAAGCCGACAAAGAACGACTCACTTCATATGAGAAGTCAACATGGCCCGGCGTGTCGATCAAATTGAGGTTGTAGATCTGACCATCAGCCGCTTTGTAGCGCAGTGCGGCGGTCTGCGCTTTGATGGTTATCCCACGCTCTTTTTCCAGATCCATGGAATCCAAAACCTGCGCGCTCATCTCACGATCCTGCAAACCACCGCAGCGCTGGATGATGCGGTCAGCGAGTGTGGATTTGCCGTGATCGATGTGGGCAATGATCGAAAAATTTCTGATGTGATTCATCAAAGGAAACGCCTAAGTACTTGAAAATATTGCGAACAGTGCAGGCCCACTTCGCAACAGACATAAAAAAGGGCGCGTCGGTTTGCGACGCGCCCTGAACCAACAATCTATGGCAACTGCGATAGTTGGAACTTCATTGTAGGGAAAAAGCCGGCCTTGCGTCGCTTGAAAAAGGCCAATTTGATGACGTTGCAGAGCAGCAACAGGATAGTTATCCACAACTTATTAACAATCTTAAAATGGCAACTCTGGACAACTTGTGGGTGAACTGTGGATCGTTGGTGAATTGCTTCAAACAGGCGAATCTGCGGCCTTCAGCACGCCTTTATATAGCAGAAAAGACCGAAATATCGAGTCTATTCTACCAAAAGTAATTTAAAGGCTGCTCGAAGCTCAATCCAAACTTAAAAAGTTAGCGTTTACACACAAGCTCCGAATCTCTTCATGCTTAAAAATAAATATTTATGAAGCTCTGCAAAGCCATTAAATCCATCCAAAACCCTTTATTTTTGGAGGATAAACTGGTTGCTCAGCTCAACGGCTGGGCCGAATCAAGGCGTACTGGGCCCACTCACCGCGTCTGAACAGAACATTCACAGTCTTGTTTTTATCCGCCTTGCCGAGTGCTTGCTCGAACTCTTTGAGGTTCAACACTTCGGTATTCGCAATCGCCACGATCACATCATCCTCGCGCAGACCCGCGCGCGCCGATGCACCTTCAGCAGCTTCAACACGAACGCCGCCACGCAACTTCAACTCTTTCTTTTGCGTATCCGTCAGTTCGCTGACGACCAGACCCATCGCTTGAGCAGGCCCCGTCACGGTCGGTTTTGTCGGAGCAGACGCGATGCGTTGCGCTGGCTTTTCAGGCGGTACTTCCGCAATCGTCACCGCCAGGTCGCGCGTCGTACCACGGCGAAAGACCGTGACAATCGCCCGGGTGCCAGGCTTGACGCTGCCCACCAGCCGCGGCAAGTCACTGGATTTTTCGATGACCTTGCCGTCAAACTTGGTGATGATGTCCCCCGCTTCAACGCCCGCTTTTTCAGCCGGTGCGCCCGCCTCAACACCGCGCACCAGCGCCCCCTGGGGTTTGCCCAAACCAATCGACTCGGCAACTTCTTTGCTGACCTGGTCAATCTGCACACCAATGCGCCCCCGGGTGACGCGCCCGGAATTGCGGAGCTGTTCAGAGACCCGAATCGCTTCGTCAATTGGTATGGCGAATGAGATACCTTGGAAGCCGCCTGAACGAGAGTAGATTTGACTGTTGATGCCGACCACTTCGCCACGCATATTGATCAGCGGTCCGCCGGAATTTCCGGGATTGATGGCGACATCGGTTTGTATAAGCGGCAGGTAATCACCGGTGTCACGCTGCTTGGCGCTGACAATACCAGCCGTGACCGTGCTCTCGAGGCCATACGGAGAACCGATGGCCATCACCCATTCGCCTACCCTCAGCCGGTTGACATCGCCAATTTTCACAGCCGGCAAACCCGTGGCGTCGATCTTCACAACCGCCACATCGGTGCGTTTGTCAGCACCAATGATCTTGGCCTTGAACTCGCGTTTGTCAGTCAGCGTGACAAGAACTTCGTCAGCGCCATCGACCACATGGGCATTGGTCATGACAAAACCGTCCGATGACAAAATAAAGCCAGATCCCACACCGCGCGGCTGACTCTCTTCAGACTGCCCCTTATCCGAGCGTGGCGTACGCGGTAAGTTTGGCGGCACCGGAATTCCAAAACGACGGAAAAACTCCAACATTTGCTCATCATTACCCGCATCGTTGCTAGGTTTTGTTTTTTCAAGCGTGCGAATGTTCACCACGGCAGGGCCGACCTGATCGACCAAATCTGGAAAATCAGGTAATCCGCGGGATTGCGCCCAGACCGGCTGCAAGGGAAGGACTGCGCCACTCAGGCCCAAGAGCAGCAGGCCTGCCAACGTATAAGAGCGAAGATGGGGTCGGTTCAGAGGAAGCATCATTGGCTTTCAGGAAAACATTCAAGGTGATGAAAAAAGAATAGCAGTCAAAATTCGATAACAAAACCGGCGGCGACGGTCCATGACCCGCTGGGGCATTCACAATTATCTTTAAATGGTGACACTAGTGTTTGCGTTCAAGGCCGGAGGCAAATAATTGCAAAGTACCCAGCGGTACCTCGCCCATGACAGTGAGCCAATAAGCGTCCAAGCGGCGGGTCATGGTTTGGGTCGCACCAATGGACAGGCTCGACGCCGGCTGATGAAGCCGGCTGTCATAAGGTTCAATAAACAAGGACACCGACGCCAAGCCATCAGAAAAAGTCCACTGCATCGGCTCCGCATGCCCCGCGGCAACGCTGCCTGACATAGGGCGCCTGTAGCAACTCACTGATTTAAAGCCCTGCACAGGCGTCTTTAGCACCCAACCCTCAGTGTCGGCGGTGGTTTTTTGCAGCTGAAGTTTCTCAACCCGATAACCATCCGTCTTTCCCATCATCTTTAACAACTTGTCCATTTTCAAAGGGACGTCCAGCTGAAGTTCAGAAAATGCCGCTTGCTCCAGCACCCGACCATCTCCGGCCAACGTTTCCAGCTTGAGCACAAGCCCACTTTTTGCCTCAGCCCAAATACGGTAAGCGAAGCGCAAATTGTCTTTCGGCATCAACTCAACCACGTCGGTCTGAATCCCGGCGATCCGATCGACACCGATCGCTTTAGCGGTATAAAAATCCGCAATACCGCTGTTCGCCGACTTCAATAAATCTGGAAACATGCCCAATGATTCGCGCCGCTCACTGAGCATCAACTTGATATCAGGCATAAAAGTGTGCACCTGGTCGTTGTGCCGGTAGACCGAACGCGGTGGGCCCGTCAGCGCTTCAACCCGCTCGACCTGCTGATCGCCTTGGCAGACATGCCAGATGCGGGCGCTTGACATGGCTGCCGTTGACGACACCACAAAGGTGCCAACATAAGATCGTTTGCGTGAAGCCTCATGCATACGCAAGAGCCAGTCTTTGATGTTGGCCGGCTCAGCGCTCTTGGTTGGTGAAGTTGCGGCTTGCACAGCCGCGCCTGCGGGTGGCGTTGCTGCAACAGGCATCGAAACCACTGCACCCGCCAAGCTCACCGCAAGACCGAGAACTGCCCGCCAGTGCATCAACTCAGCGACGCTCATGGGATGCATTCGGCGAAGTTTCAAAAGTGGCGTTGCGCAAGAATCCGGACGGCATTTGCAGGGCAGAGTTACCACCAACTTGCCTGTGCGCTGCGAGTAATTCATCTAGCCGGGCATCGCGTAGTATGGCGCCCTGCGGCGAGGGGATCAACAGTGTCGCAGTGACCTGATGGCTCGGAGACAACAAGCCCTGTGCCAGTTGCGAGCCGGCGTCACCCGTCGACACAGCCAGTGTCCAAACCATCACCGCCACAGCCGTCATGGAGGCAAAACCAGCCACCATTTTCCAACGAAAAACAGGATCGTTGGCGGACGAATGAGCTTCTGGCAGGGGACTGATCACCGCTTGCCGCGCGGTCTGCACAGAAATTTCAACTGCCGAGGGCTCGTCCAGCTGAGGTGTTTGGTCAACAAGTCGGCTTTGTAGGCGCGCTAAAAATGGCTCGGAACTTCGGATGATTGACAGGTCTGGCGAGCGCAACACGTCGCCAATGAGATGATAGTTCTGCCAACTTTCCAGCAAGCTTAAGTTATTTTCGCAGGCGGCAAGGACTTGGGCAAACTCTTCGCCACGCAGTTCACCGTCAACCAACGCTGAAAGACTGTCGCCAACGATGGCATTGGAAAGAGTAGTCTTCATAAGATGTGAAGAAGGTTAAGGTTCAAGGGTTAATTACCATCGTTTACCCGACTGGTTCTCCAACATCGGCCGGATCTTTTGGGAGATAGCTTCGCGGGCCCTGAAAATCCGGGACCGCACGGTTCCAACAGGGCAATTCATCGCGCCGGCAATCTCTTCATAAGTCAGACCTTCAATTTCACGCAAGGTGATCGCTTGCCGCAACTCCTCTGGCAAAGCGTCCATCGCGCTGTTGACCATCTCAGCGATTTCCTTGCTGGCCAATACCGCATCAGGTGTTTCAGGACTGGTTAGTTCGTTTTCTACCGGCGAAGTTTCATCGTCGTCGGCTGATTTAAAGAAATTTTCTGAAACCGTCGGGTTTCGCTTCAGGTCCATCAGAAATTTCTTGGCCGTATTCACAGCAATCCGGTAGAGCCAAGTGTAAAACTGAGCCTCGCCCCGGAACTGAGCCAGCGCGCGGTAAGCACGAATGAAAGTTTCCTGAGCGATATCTTCAACCAGATCAACGTCACGCACCATGCGGCCAATCAGGCGCTGAATCCGGCGTTCGTATTTGATGACCAGTAATTCGAAGGCCTTTTGATCACCCGCCACAGTTCTTTCAACCAGCAAGGCATCGCTGTCGCCGCTGCTGGCGGAAGTCAGGGGCTTGTCGGGATTCATCAAGAATGTCGGGCAGGCGCTGAATGAGGATACGTCACTGTAGCCGCTAGCTCGCCAGGGGCTGGGTCAGCCGCATCAGTGTCCTGCAAAGTTGCAAGGCTGCTTCGGGCATAGACAGCCCGGCGCAAGTCAAGCCAATGCGCCGGCAATGCTGACCGTTCAGCCCACAACCACCAAACGGCCCCAGCCTGATTGTCGAGCCGGATCAAGAGCGCTAACTGAAGATCCAGCACCACCACTGGCGGCTCCAAAGCCGTTCCACTGCGGTAGACAAGACTCTCCCAGCGCCAGCGCTGACCATCCCAGAGCAGTCGCCCGACCGGTGCTCGGCGCCAACCTGTGACCATCAACCAAGCAGCGATCAACAAGGCGATGCAGCCCAACAGCGGACGCCAATCGGGCATCGCCGAAGATCGCCACCAACACACCGTGATGCCAGCGGCGACCAACCATCCGGCCAGCAATAGACTACCCAGAAAACGCGAACGCCCCAACGGATATAAAACCGATGGGGCGCTGTGCAAAGCCAAAATCAGGGCGTCAGCTCAGGCACGCAAAAAAACCAGCGAACCATTGGTGCCGCCAAAACCGAAGTTGTTTTTAACAGCCACATCAATCTTCGCATCCCGCGCTGTGTTGGCGCAGAAGTCCAGATCACAAGTCGGGTCCTGATTGAAAATATTGATGGTCGGCGGAATTTTCTGGTGATAAAGCGACAACACGGTGTAGACCGACTCGATGCCCCCAGCACCACCCAGCAAGTGACCGGTCATAGACTTGGTCGAACTGACCATCATGCGCGAAGCGTGGTCGCCAAAAGCGGCTTTTATGGCCTGTGTTTCGTTGATGTCACCGAGCGGCGTCGACGTCCCGTGCGCATTGAGGTACTGGACCTCATCTGCATTGATCCCCGCGTTTTTCAAGGCACTTTGCATGGCGCGGCGTGGACCGTCCATACTTGGTGCGGTGATGTGACCGGCGTCTGCACTCATGCCAAAACCGGCCAGCTCAGCGTAAATCCGCGCACCACGGGCTTTTGCGTGTTCGTATTCTTCCAAAACCATCATGCCGGCACCCTCGCCCAGCACAAAACCGTCGCGATCTTTATCCCACGGACGACTGGCTGTTTTAGGGTCGTCATTGCGAGTGGACAGCGCACGCATGGATGCAAAGCCACCGACGCCCAAGGCCGAGATGGTGGCTTCCGAACCGCCTGCGATCATCACGTCAGCATCACCATACTCGATCATGCGGCCGGCATCACCAATGCAATGAAGCCCGGTTGTACACGCTGTGACGATGGCGATATTGGGTCCCTTGAAGCCAAATTTCATCGACACATGACCGGCGATCATGTTGATGATGGAACCCGGCACAAAAAACGGCGTGATTCGGCGTGGGCCGCGGCTGACAAATTCAGCATGGGTATTTTCGATCAACGGCAAGCCGCCAATACCAGAGCCGATAACGCATCCAATCCGCACAGCTTGCTCTTCTGTTAGAGCATCGCCGGTGGGCAAGCCACTGTCCAGCACCGCTTGGCAGGCAGCAGCCAGACCAAAGTGAATGAACGTATCCATGTGACGAGCTTCTTTTTCAGCGATGTAATCGGTGATCTGAAAGCCTTTAACCTCGCCAGCAATCTTGCACGTGAAGGCACTGGTGTCAAATTTGGAAATCAAGTCAATGCCGGATTGTCCGGCGAGCAGATGGGTCCAGTTCTCAGAAACCGTGTTACCCACGGGACTGATACAACCCATACCTGTCACAACGACGCGACGACGGCTCATGCGTAAATCCTGAAGAAAAACTCAAAAGGCCGCGAACGGCCTTTGAAAATAAAGGGGGAAGCCAGCTCAGGCTTTTTGATGGGTGTTGGCGTAATCAATCGCGTTCTGGACAGTCGTGATTTTTTCTGCATCTTCGTCTGGGATCTCAATACCAAACTCGTCTTCGAGTGCCATCACCAGTTCAACAGTGTCAAGAGAGTCTGCGCCCAGATCGGCAACAAAGGATTTTTCGCTGGTGACTTGGCCTTCTTCAACGCCCAGTTGCTCAGCAATGATTTTCTTAACACGTGATTCGATATCGCTCATAGTTCCCTCTAAGGGTTGTGAATTAATCCGTGATTTTAGCCGGTTCGAGACATGAATCTCGACAGGCCTGCCGGACGGATGCGAACCGGCTGATTTTTAGGGTTTTCCCGAACTTACATGTACATGCCGCCGTTAATGTGAATCTCTTGTCCGGTGATGTAGCTGGCCTCCGGACTTGCCACAAACGCAACCGCATGCGCAATATCTTGTGGCTTGCCAAGATGACCTAGCGGAATCTGACTCAGCAAAGCTTTTTGTTGCTCTTCAGGCAGGTTCGCGGTCATGTCGGTTTCAATAAAACCGGGTGCGATGCAATTCACCGTGATGCCGCGTGAGCCCAACTCGCGAGCCAGCGCACGGGTCATGCCAGCGACGCCGGCCTTGGCTGCCGCGTAATTGGCTTGTCCAGCATTGCCGGAAGCGCCCACCACCGAGGTGATGCTGATGATCCGGCCATAGCGCTGCTTCATCATGGTCCGCATGACAGCGCGACTCATGCGAAAGACGGCTTTGAGATTGGTGTCGAGCACGGCATCCCAGTCGTCGTCTTTCAAGCGCATGGCCAGCATGTCGCGCGTGATGCCGGCGTTGTTGACCAGCACTTGCAAGCCGCCGTGCTCCTTGACCAAACTGTCGATCAAGGCTTCAATGGCGGGAGCGTCAGTGACATTCAGGTTTTTGCCTGCACAGCCCGGAAAACTGGACAGCGTATGGGATATTTTGGCGGCACCTTCGTCGGTGGTCGCCGTGCCGATGACCTTCATGCCGCGCTTGGCGAGCTCCAGCGCGATGGCCGCGCCAATGCCGCGAGAAGCGCCGGTGACCAGCGCCAGTTGGCCTTCAATTTTTTTGTCAGTCATGCTGCATCGTTGGTTAAAAGAGTCTTCACATCCGCGAGACTCGAGGGATCAAAAAGGGCTGCGCCCGTGAGCTCAGCATCAATGCGCCTGACCATACCGGCCAGCACTTTGCCGGGCCCGCATTCGACCAGTGTAGTCACGCCACGGGCCTTGATCGCTTGCACACATTCAACCCAGCGCACCGGGCCAAAAGCCTGCCGATACAGCGCGTCGCGAATCCGGTCGGGATCGGTCTCGACCGCCACATCGATATTGTTGAGCACTGGAATTTGCGGTGCAGCCAAGACCACGCTGGAGAGTTTTTCTTTGAGTCTTTCAGCCGCCGGCTTCATCAGGCTGGAGTGAAAAGGCGCGGACACAGACAGTAGCAGGGCGCGCTTGGCACCGTTGGCTTTGAGGACTTCGCAGGCCTTGTCGACAGCAGCCTTGCTGCCGGCAATCACGGTCTGCCCGGCATCATTGAAATTGACAGCCTCGACGACTTCCGCCGTGCTCGGTCCAAAACTGCGGACTGCCTCAGCACAACCTTCTATGACCTTGACGGCCTCCATGCCCAAAATAGCCGCCATCGCGCCGACACCGACGGGCACAGCATCCTGCATGGCTTGAGCGCGATAGCGAACCAGTGGCGTGGCTTGTGTCAAAGTCAACACACCGGACGCCACCAAGGCGGAGTATTCGCCCAACGAATGGCCGGCCACAGCGGCAGGCTTGACACCTGTTTCCGCCAGCCACACACGGTAGGCTGCAACAGCCGCCACCAACATCACAGGCTGCGTGTTGGTGGTCAGCGCCAGCGTTTCTTTCGGGCCCTCTTTGATCAGCAGGCCGAGGTCTTCGCCCAAGGCATCTGAGGCTTCAGCCAAGGTTTGAGCCACCACCGGGTGATCACCCCATGCGTCCAGCATACCAACGGACTGGGATCCCTGGCCGGGAAAAATAAAAGCAAATGGTTTCAAAAAAATCTCCGCAAAATCCCTGAGTAGTCAGCGCTGAACACGATCAGCGACCTGCCCGCATCTTAATAATCGAGCAGCACAGCGCCCCACGTGAAGCCGCCGCCAACGCCTTCGAGCAAGAGCGTGTCACCTTTTTGGATTTTCCCATCGCGCACAGCCACATCAAGGGCCAGCGGAATAGACGCGGCCGAGGTGTTGCCATGCTGGTCAACCGTCACGATCATTTTTTCAGGGGCTAGCTTGAGCTTTTTGGCCGTGTTTTGCATGATGCGAATATTCGCTTGATGCGGGATCAACCAGTCAATATCTTCTTGGGTTTTACCGGCTTTCGTCAGCACGGCACGTGCCGTGTCTTCAAGGACACCCACGGCTAACTTGAACACAGCTTGACCATCCATGGTCAGCAGGGGACTGCCTGTAACTTGCCCACCCGAGACATGACCAGGCACACATAAAATACTGGAATACTTGCCATCGGCATGGATATCAGTGGCCAAAATACCCGGCACGTCAGAGGCCTCAAGCACCACAGCGCCCGCACCGTCGCCAAACAACACACAGGTGGTGCGGTCTGAAAAATCAAGGATGCGCGAAAACACTTCTGCACCAATCACCAGGGCTTTGGTCGCCGTGCCGGTCTTGATCAATGAATCAGCCAAAGTCAGAGCATAAATAAAACCGCTGCAAACGGCCTGCACATCGAAGGCAGCAGCGCCAACATTGCCCAGTTTATTCTGCAAAATACAAGCCGCTGACGGGAACACCATGTCTGGCGTCGACGTTGCCACAATGATGAGGTCAATGTCGCTGGCTTGTCTGCCGGCAGCCTCTAGCGCACGACGACAAGCGTGCAAGGCAAGATCACTCACACCCACATCCGGCCCCGCAAAATGGCGGGCCCGGATACCGGTGCGCTCGACAATCCATTCATCCGAAGTCTCAACGCCTTTGGCGGCGAGTTCAGTGGCCAGATCGGCATTGGTCAGACGGCGCGGCGGCAGATAACTGCCCGTGCCCGTGATACGGGAAAAACGGCTCATTCAGGACTCACTCAAGAGACGAAGGATCGTCAGTGGACAGGATTCGGCAGCGAAAGTGAAGATAAAGTGGCCATTTCATCTGGCACACAGGCATCGGTCGCAGTCACCGTAGCAACTTGAGCTAACAACGGCGCGGCATGGGCGATACGCTCTTTCACTTTCCCCAGTAAGTTGTTACGGGCTGCATCATAAGCTCGATTCAGCGCCCGCTCGAAAGCAAACTCGTCAGCGGAGCCATGGCTTTTGAAAACCAGACCACGCAAACCGAGCAAAGCGGCGCCATTGTAACGACGATGATCAACCCGCTTTTTAAATGCAGATAGCACGGGATAAGCAACCAAAGCCGCCATTTTGGTGAAAATATTCCTAGAAAATTCGGCCTTGATGAAGCCGCCAATCATGCCCGCCAAACCCTCACTGGCCTTGAGAGCCACATTGCCGACAAAACCATCGCAAACGACAATGTCTGTGGTGCCTTTGAAAATATCATTGCCCTCGACGTTGCCGAAAAAGTTTAGATCACCCGTTTGCGACGCAGACCGAAGCAGTTCTCCAGCTTTTTTGATCACTTCGCTACCCTTGATCGCTTCTTCGCCGATATTGAGCAAGCCAACACTGGGGGCCGACTGGCCAGACACTGCGGACACCAGAGCTGAGCCCATGACTG
The DNA here is from genome assembly GCA_947374505.1 of Comamonadaceae bacterium. Lineage (GTDB taxonomy): Bacteria > Pseudomonadota > Gammaproteobacteria > Burkholderiales > Burkholderiaceae_C > Polaromonas. The sequence continues at coordinate 14,813 of CANCCE010000006.1, forward strand.
CAAACTGCAACAAATGGTGTTCACTGCAATCCACGTTAGCGCCCAAGTCAAGCACTGTGGTAGCGCCACCGGCGGCATTAGGCAGTTGAGTGGCGATCGCTGGGCGGTCAATACCGTCGAGTGTTTTGAGTACGTAACGTGATATCGCCATCAGCGCGCCGGTGTTGCCAGCCGACACAGCGGCATCAGCAGCCGCATCTTTGACTTGCTGCACGGCGACACGCATCGATGAATCTTTTTTGCGCCGCAACGCAACCTCAATAGAATCATCCATCGTCACCACCTCAGAGGCCGGAACGATTTGGCAACGCGGATGTCCCTGCAAGGCCGCAAACTGGGGCTGCAAAGACAAAACAGAGGTCAAGCCGGTCACTAAAACGACTGAATCCGGATGACTGTCAAGAAAAGCCAAACTGGCAGGCACAGTCACCGAAGGACCGAAATCTCCGCCCATGGCATCGACAGCGATCCTGATCATGACGAGACCTGTGCACTCAATAAAGGGGTGTGCAACAAAACAAAAGCCCGCAGGATGAGTGCGGGCCCGTTTCTAGAAGCGAGAATTACGCTTCTGACTTGGATTTCAGAACCTTGCGACCACGGTAAAAGCCAGTTGGGCTGATGTGGTGACGAAGGTGAATTTCGCCCGTTGTGGGTTCGACTGCAATGCCTGGAACGTTCAAGGCGTTGTGCGAGCGGTGCATGCCGCGCTTGGAAGGTGATTTTTTGTTCTGTTGGACGGCCATAATCCGCTCCTGAGGGGGTGTAGGGTTGGTAATTACGCACTACAGCAGACCATCCTTGGGTGACTGGCCTTTTTCAGGAGCCGGTCAGGGGGTGCATCAGTACGCGAAGCCTTAGATTATAGCGCGTCGAATCAATCGATCAGTTTTTCTTCAATTGCCCGAGCACTGCAAACGGGTTCGGCTTCGCTTCGGCAGCCTCCACCGCTGCGTCGCCAGCACTGAAAACCGGCATCACCGGGCAAGCCTCATGCATCGGCACCAAAGGCAAGGCCATCAACAATTCGTCTTCCAGCAAGGCCATCACATCAAACTGCGGCGCCATCACCAGCAAGTCTTCTTCGGCCTCGTCGTCTTCAGCCGTCGCGATCTCTTCGCTGGCAACAAAGCGGTACCACTGGTCGACCTCCACCGGCGTCGCGACCAGCGTCATGCAGCGCTGGCATGTCAAGGGCACACTGGCCTCGGCCGTCAAGTGCAACCAGACTTGGTCTTCCGCGCCGGCTTGCGGGCGCAATTCACCGCTCACCTGCCACTGAACAGCATCGGTGGGGCTCACGCTTGGAGCTTCGGCGGCCAGACGTTGGAGATCTGTGATTAAAGTGGTCTCAGACCACGGCTGGCCGTCATGGGCCAATTCTTGGAGGTTCAGCCCTTGGGCCTTGAAATTTCTGGACATGTTGGTCAGTGTAAGAGAATCAGGGGATGACCCTCCCCTCCCCTGATGCCGCCACGGCCGCTTTGCCCCCGCAGCGAACCCTTGTTTTGGGCTCCACCTCGCGCTACCGCCAAGAACTTCTGCAACGCCTGCGCATCCCTTTCAGCGTAGCTGCGCCAGATGTCGACGAGACACCACGGGCCGGTGAAGCCCCCGATGCGTTGGCGATGCGCTTGGCCTTGGCCAAAGCCCGCGAAGTAGCCCGCGCCTTTCCACAAGCGGTGGTGAGTGGCTCCGACCAAGTCGCCGACCTGGATGGCGTGCCGCTGGGCAAGCCCGGCACCCACGAACGCGCCGTCGTTCAGTTGCGCCAAATGCGCGGTCGCACCGTGATTTTTCAAACTGCCGTCGCGGTGGTCTGCCTGGCCAGCGGCTTTGAACAGGCCGCTTTGGCCGCCGTGAAGGTCCGATTTCGCCAACTCAGTGACGAGGCCATTGAAAACTATTTGCAGGCCGAGCAACCCTACGACTGCGCCGGCAGCGCCAAAAGCGAAGGGCTGGGTATTGCACTGTTGGAGGCGATTGACAGCGATGACCCGACCGCGCTGATCGGCCTGCCCCTGATCCGCACCTGCCACCTGATCGAAGCCGCCGGCATTCGGCTGCTCGAAGCGAAAGTCAACGCATGAACGACACCACAAAAACACCCACCAACAGCACCCCGCACGGCAACAAGGGCAAGCTCTATCTGGTTCCCGCGCCGCTGGACTTCGGCTGCGACGACGCATCCCCCCTGCAACAAGTCATGCCGCAAGGCACCATGGAAGTTGCTGCCAAGCTGGGCTTCTGGGTTTCCGAAAATGCCCGCAGTACCCGCGCTTATTTGAAGCGCGTCAATGAACTGCACCCGCTGAGCCAGCCGATCCAGGCACTGCAAATTCTAGAACTGCCACGCGAGGTGCATAAAAAAGGCGATCACGGCGGCAACTTTGACGCGCGCCCCTTGCTACAAGCCGCATTGCAAGGCCATGACATGGGCTTGGTCAGCGAAGCGGGCATGCCCGCGATTGCAGACCCCGGCTCTTCCGTGGTGCGTGCCGCGCATGACCTCGGCTTGCAGGTGGTGCCGTTGGCGGGCCCCATGTCGCTGGTGATGGCGCTGGCCGCCAGCGGGCTGAATGGTCAGAACTTCGCGTTTGTCGGTTATCTGCCGCAAGACGCTGGTGAGCGCTCACAGCGCATCCGCGAGCTCGAGTCCATCGCACTGAAGACAGGACAAACCCAGATGTTCATTGAGACGCCCTACCGGAATACGGTGTTGTTAGGTGCTTTGCTGCAAACCCTGAACGGCAACTCCAGGCTGGCGCTGAGCTGTGGGCTGACGCTTGATGCCGCTTGGTCGCGCAGCGCTCTGGTCAGCGTGTGGAAAAGCAAGCGCGATGAAAAACCGGGCGCACCACTGGCATTGCCAACGGTGTTTTGCATCGGCCGCTAGAATTTTTTAGCGAAGGACGGGCACGCTACGCAAGGTCGCCTTCATAGCGCCCTCGCCCATCGCCGCACCAAAGCGCTTGGCCAAACGCTCGGCAACGTTTTCGCGCCGAGTGTAGTCAATGATGTCTTCGGTTTTGACGACTTCACGGGCGACAAATTCGAGTGAGCCGAACTGATCTGCGAGACCCAAATTAACGGCCTGCTCGCCGCTCCAAAAAAGGCCGCTGAACATCTCGGGGATCTCTTTTAAGCGATCACCACGGCCATTTTTAACGACGGTGATGAACTGCTGGTGAATCTGGTTCAACATGGTTTGTGCATAGGCGCGCTGACGTTCACTTTGGGCGCTGAATGGATCCAGAAAACCCTTGTTTTCGCCGGCAGTCATCAGGCGCCGCTCGACGCCTAGTTTGTCCATCAGACCCGTGAAACCGAAGCCGTCCATCAGTACGCCAATACTGCCCACAATGCTGGCCTTGTCGACATAAATCTTGTCGGCTGCCACGGCGATGTAATAGGCCGCAGAGGCGCATGTTTCTTCGACCACGGCATACACCGGCTTCTTGTGTTTGGCTTTCAGGCGCAGGATCTCATCGTTCATCATGCCAGCCTGGACCGGGCTGCCACCGGGTGAGTTGATCAACAACACCACTGCTTTGGCGCCTTCGTCTTCAAACGCGGCACGCAGTGCGGAATTGACATATTCAGCACTCGCGTCAGCGCCTTCGGAAATTTCACCCTTGATCTCGACCACCGCGGTGTGCGGCGTGCTGACGCTGCTTGGCGAAGAGCCCCGATGCAACGCCAACCAGACCAGCGCAATCAAAAAAAGCAACCAGGACAGACGCACAAAAGTCTTCCAGCGACGCGTTGATTTTTGTTCGCTCAGCGCTGCAAAGGCCAGCTTCTCCAGCGTTGCACGCTCCCAGCCAGCTTCTTGCGGGACAGTAGCGGCGCGCGCTACAGGTTCGTTGTTGTTTTCGTTCATAGTGTTGTAGTTTAAAACGCGAGAGGTATGAGGTTGTAAGCGGGGTGCCAAAAGACCACGCCGCCCTGTTCCGAAAGAATTATTTTCACGAGGCCGCCGCGGCACGGGCCGGCAGCGCATTCGCCCGTTTCCGGGTGGTACGCCGCACCATGACTGGCGCATAACAACCATTGGCCACTGTCGTCAAAAACCTGGTTCGGCTGCCAATCCAATTCCATCGCCACATGGCTGCATCGATTCAAGTAAGCCTGCGGGCGGCCCTCAAACCGGACCCCAAAAGCGCGGCAAGTTTGACCGGCATAGACCACATCAAAAGGAACAGCCAAACCACCCTCAACGAGGTTGGCAGCATTGCACAGCGGCTGGGGTGAATCTGCAGCCAACACCTCAGGCATGGGTGAGCAACCAAGTCTGTAGCTCACTCACCGAATGCAGCACCGCGCGCGGTCGGAGCACCTCGAAGGCGTCTGGTTCGTGTGCGCCATAACTGACGCCGACGCTGGCGCAACCCGCATTCAAGGCCATCTGCAAATCATGCGTGGTGTCGCCAATCATCAAGGTGCGCTCAGGCGACACATCGAACTCGCGCATCAGCTCATGCAGCATGCGCGGATGCGGCTTGCCAGCGGTTTCGTCAGCCGTTCGCGAGCCGTCAAAACGCCCCTTCAGTTCGACCGCTTGCAGAGCTTCGTCAAGGCCACGTCGGGACTTGCCGGTGGCCACTGTCAAGATATGGCCACGCTCCTTGAGTTCGGCCAACAAGGTCAACGCACCTTCAAACAAGCTGATGTCGTGTTGACGCTGCATGTAGTGGTGCTTGTAGCGCTGGTTCAGCTCTGGGTAACGGGACTCGGGCACATCAGGCGCGGCGTGGGCCAGCGCCTCCATCAGGCCCAGCCCGATCACATAAGACGCGGCTTCATCGCTGGGCTTGGCACCGCCCACATCGACAACCGCCGCCTGAATACTGCGCACGATGAGCTGGGTCGAATCGTACAACGTGCCGTCCCAGTCGAAAGCGATCAAATCAAAATTCAGGGGGCGGGACATGGGCAACCAAGGCGTCAAGTTCGGGTGGAAGTTCGGCTAGCAAGGTGATGCGCTTGCCGTTCGATGGGTGTGTGAACTTCAAGGTCCAGGCATGCAAAAACATGCGCTTGAGCGCTTGCCCGCTCGGCAGCTTTTGCAGGCCTTTGTTCAACTCAAAATTGCCGTATTTATCGTCACCCGCAATTGGGAAACCTTCGGTCGCCAGATGCACGCGAATCTGGTGCGTACGCCCGGTTTTGATGGTGACTTCTAGCAAACTGAAATCACTCAAGGGCTGGTCTTTAGACGCCGGCAACGCGGCCCGCACCTTGACCAAGGTGACGGCGCGCATGGCATCCGGATGGTCTTTATCGACCACCCTGACGCGGCGTTCACCGTCCGGCAACAGGTATTTTTGCAGTGGCTTGTCGAGCACTTTCAACTTGGGCGGCCAGTTGCCAGCGACCATCGCCAAGTACACCTTGTCGGTTTCGCGCTCACGGAACTGCTCTTGCAAAATTTTCAGTGCCATGCGTTTTTTGGCAATCAACAGCACGCCGCTGGTTTCCCGGTCCAACCGGTGTACCAGCTCCAGGAAGTCGTGCCCCGGCCGGGCCATGCGCATTTGCTCAATCACGCCAAACGCCACGCCGCTGCCGCCATGCACCGCTACGCCGGCCGGCTTGTCGATAGCCAGCACATGGTCATCTTCAAACAAAATCGGGAACTCACGCGACGGCGCCAGCCCGCCGACACTGGACGTCGCGCCGTGACGGGCGATTTCGGTCGCCATCGCCAGCGCTTTTTGGTCGGCGCGTTCTGATGTGCGCACCGGCGGCAGCCGCACCAAATCGCCCGTTGCCACGCGGGTATCGGCCTGTACCCGGCCTTTGTTGATGCGCACTTCGCCGCTGCGAATGATCCGGTAAACGTGCGTTTTAGGCACGCCTTTGAGCTGGCGAATCAAAAAATTATCGAGCCGTTGACCGTCGTAATCTTCCGAAACGGTCACCATCGTGGCTTGTGGCAAAACGACTGGCTCCACCGGTTCTGCAAGTTCGGCCGGCACCGGCTGAGTCACGAAAACCCGCCTCGGCGCTGCGGCAGACTGTAGCTGCGCAGGCGACTGGCGTGCCACGCCAGACCTCGCTTTGGCCGGTAAACCCATGGGTTTACCAGCACCGCGCGGAGCGTTTTTTTGTCGTTTGGCCGGGGAGGTTCCTGACCCTATAATGTGTTTCACTAGCGATGCGCTGTAAGTAGTTGATTTGTCTGGCAGTTTAGTCCACCACAAGTCCACGCTTGAAGCAGTGCCGCGCTGGAAGGTCGATGCCAATGACTGTTTTGCCCAAAAAGCCAAGGTGCCATGCACTCCGCAAAGGTCCAAATCAGTGTGAATGTCGACGTTTTGCGAACACAATAACGGAATATTAGGTGCATAGCCCCACGGGCTTTGCACGGATCCTGATGAGATCAAGCCTTTTTATGGTTAGCCTCCTGATGACAGTTCTGGTTGGACTGGTTTTTTCATGCCTGCGGCGCCTTATCGCCCCGCTTATGTGTATGAACTCACCTGCAGCCCCTGCCTCACGGACACGCTCTGCTATTTCATTTATAGCAAATAACCGGTTGGCCCCAGCTCATCCCATCCACGCGCCCACGCCCAGACGTCTCGCTTGACCGCTCTTTTTTGAGCAGTCCTGCCGAGCACGTCAAAAGCTCTCCGGCAATTCCCCACGTTCGCATCGCGTCAGCTTCAGGCATCGTTAGCCCAATTTGGGCAGTTGAATGCGCGAGAAAATTCTCGAGGCAAGAACGATAAGGAATTCCGATGAAACGGATGCTGATTAACGCCACCCAGGCAGAAGAACGCCGGTTGGCCATTGTTGATGGACAAAAACTCCTCGACTACGAAATTGAAATCGAAGGCCGCGAACAGCGCAAAGGCAACATCTACAAGGCCGTCGTCACACGCGTCGAGCCCTCATTGGAGGCCTGCTTTGTCGACTACGGTGAAGACCGTCACGGCTTTCTGCCCTTCAAGGAAATCTCACGCAATTACTTTGCAGCCGGCGTTCCCGTCAACCAAGCTCGCATCAATGATGTGATCCGCGAAGGCCAGGAACTGATGGTTCAGGTCGAAAAAGAAGAACGCGGCAACAAGGGCGCCGCCCTCACCACCTTTGTCAGCTTGGCGGGTCGCTACGTCGTTTTGATGCCCAACAACCCACGCGGCGGTGGTGTCAGCCGCCGCATCGAAGGCGATGACCGGGCCGAGCTGAAAGAAGCCATGGACCAGCTGGAATACCCGGCCGGCTCCAGCATCATTGCGCGCACTGCCGGCATTGGCCGCAGCGCCCCTGAACTGCAATGGGATTTGAACTACCTGATCAAGCTCTGGACCGCGATTGAAGGCGCCGGCAAGGGCGGCAAAGGCGCTTTTCTGATTTATCAGGAATCGAGTCTGGTGATTCGCGCCATTCGCGACTACTTCAACAGCGACATCGGTGACATTCTGTTTGACACCGATGACGTCTACGAACAAGCCCGTCAATTCATGGCGCATGTGATGCCTGAGCATGAGCACCGCGTCAAACGCTACCGCGATGACGCACCTCTGTTCTCGCGTTTCCAGATCGAGCACCAGATCGAATCAGCTTATGCACGCACCGTGCAACTGCCTTCCGGCGGCGCCATCGTGATCGACCACACTGAAGCACTGGTGTCCGTCGACGTCAACTCGGCCCGCGCCATCAAGGGCGGCGATATCGAAGAAACTGCCACCCGCACCAACCTGGAAGCCGCTGACGAAGTGGCCCGCCAAATGCGTTTGCGCGACTTGGGCGGCCTGATCGTCATCGACTTCATTGACATGGAAGAGAGCCGGAATCGCCGCGACGTCGAAAACCGCCTGCGCGATGCGCTGCGCCAAGACCGCGCCCGCGTGCAGTTCGGCACCATCAGCAAGTTCGGTCTGATGGAAATGAGCCGTCAACGCCTGCGCCCGGCCCTGTCCGAAGGCGCGTCGATTCCTTGCCCGCGTTGCGGTGGCTCTGGCCACATCCGCGACACCGAAAGTTCGGCATTGCAAATCTTGCGCATCATCCAGGAAGAGTCGATGAAAGACAGCACGGCCTCCGTGCTGTGCCAGGTACCGGTCGATGTGGCCTCGTTCCTGCTGAACGAAAAACGTTCAGAGATCGCCAAGATCGAGATGAAGCAGCGCATCAACGTGTTACTGGTGCCGAACAAAACACTCGAGACACCGAACTACAAGCTGGAGCGCCTAAAGCACGACGACCCGCGTCTGGACAACATCGAAGCCAGCTACAAAATGGCTGAGGAGATGGAAGATCCGACTTTGGTCACGCGTCGCAGCCAGGAAAAGCACAACAAGCAAGAGCCGATCATCAAAGGTGTCCTGCCTGACATGCCAGCCCCGATAGCGGTGCCTAAGCCAGAAGTCGCGGCCAAACCCGCAGCAGCGGCTCAGCAGCGCTCACCGTTGGCGGCGCGTACACCGGCGGCGCCTGCAGCTGAAAAAGGCTTCTTTGGCTGGCTCAAAAACCTGTTTGCCGGCGATGACGCTGCACCCGTTGCAGCGCCTGGCAAAGAGGTGAAAAAAGACGAGCGCGGCGAAGGCCGTCGCGATGAGCGTGGTGAACGCGGCGAGCGTTCAGAGCGCGGCGAACGAGGTGGCCGTGATGGTCGCCGCGGTGGCCGTGGCGGACGCGGTGAACGCACCGAAGGCCGTCCTGAGCGCACTGGCGAACGCGGTGCTGAGCGAGGTGAAGGTCGCGCTGAGCCACGTCGCGAAGGCCGTCCTGAACGCGCTCCCGCCGAAGGCCGTGCTGAAGGCGGTCGCAGTGCGGAACGCTCTGGCGAAGCTCGCCCAGACTTGCGCACCGAAGGCCGCACGGAGAGCCAGCCCCGCAGCGAAGGTCAACCCCGCGGCGAAGGCCGTGGTGACCGCAGCCGCCGTGATCGTCCAGAACGCGCAGAGCGCACGGACCGTGGCGAGCGTAGTAATGAACGCACCGGCGCACCTCGCGATGCAGCTCAGGAAGAACTGGCACTCGCTAATCAGGCCGCCATGGCAGCCGCTGCACGCGGTGATGTGACGGCACCGGAAGCCGGACGCGAAGAGCGTCAACCCCGGGAAGCCCGCGAACCACGTGAGCCACGCGAAAGCCGTGGTGAAGGTCGCCGTGAACGCGGTGGTCGTCGCCCTGAACGTCGTGATGACGCACCTGCTGCTGACGGTAGTCAACAAGCTGCTTTTACCGATAGCAATGCACCGGACTTCCGTGCTGAACGGGTAGAACGCACTGAGCAGGCAGTCGCCACAGACGCGGCAGCGCAAGGCAACGAGTCCGCTGCGGGCCAGGAAGACACCCAGGAACGCGCACCTCGCGAACGCCGCAGCCGTGACCGTTATGGTCGCGAGCGCCGTGAACGTGGTGACCGTGCCGAGTCATCGTCAGACCAAGCAGTTGACGCCAGCACCCAGGCCTTCGTACCAGTGCCCATGGTCAATGCAGAAACCAGCCCGGTTGTGACGGTGAGCGAAGTGGCTGCCACACCCGCTGCCCCTGCCGCGATCATCGTGCCGGCACCCGTTGCGGCACCGGCACCGCAAGTGGCGAGCGCCCCAGCCCCAGCCACACGCGCTCTGCCCCAAGTGGCGTCGTACGACTTGCCGTTGCAAGACTTGGCGCAGGTCGCCAGCGCCTCCGGTTTGCAGTGGGTCAACTCCAACACCAGCAAAATCGCAGAAACGCAAGCAGCCATGGCTGCCGAGCCGCGGCCTGCGCATGTGCCACGCGAGCGGGCCCCTGTGGTGGCCCTGCAAGCGAGCCCACTGGTGCTGGTCGAGACCAAGCGTGATCTGCGCAACATGACGCTGCCATTTGAAGAAGCAGCGCCAACGCAGCGTCCGGAGTAAAGGCGATAGTCACCGTCCCCGGCGTTATGCCGGGGCGGACATCAAAAAAGGCGACTCATTGAGTCGCCTTTTTTGATGTCCTTGCACAATCATGCCATGTCAACAGACTGCCATCCGTTCATGCTTGAGCCGCTTGCCGATAGGCCTTCTGCGCAGCAGCTTCTTCGCCCCGCTGCTCAGCCAACGCCGCCAGCGCAAGCCAAGCTTTGCGCTTGAGAACAACATCCTGCAAAGTGATCACCGCGTGCGACAGCAACTGCTGCGCTTTGCCCCACAACTGACGTTTCAGGCAGGCCGTGCCGGCCAAGTATTCAAAATTAGCATCGCCCGGACGGGCCTGCAACACAGCTTCAATGCGCGCCAACCAGACGGCATCAATCGATTCGAGACTGTCTTCGAGTGCCAGAATAAATTTCACGCGCAGCGTGTCGCTCAGCTCAGAGCGCGGCTTCATGACCACGTCCCAAGCGCCAGCCAGCCACTGGCGTGCCACTGCGGCATCCCCCTTCAACACCATCAAGCGCGATGCCGCATGCACGGCCAGCTCGGGCATGGCACGCTCGGCCTCATCAAGCGACAACCAAACTTGACGCAGCTGCTCCGGGTCATGCGCGGTGTTGAGAAGTTCAAGCGCTAAGCCTCGAATGATGCTCTGTGCCGCTGGCGCTGAAAACGCCCGGTGTTTGGCCAACAGACGTGCCGTTTCCAGCGCATCCGAGGTCTCACCCGCGAGCCGCGCAGCCCGTAGCCGCATCCGCAAGGCCAGTGTGCGGCGACCCGCACCTTGGGGAAGCTGGCTCAGCCACTCCATCGCAACTCTCGGTTCGCGGTCTTCCAGCGCCCAGCGAGCAGCGCGCAACTGGATGCCTTCCTGAGTTTCAAGGACCGTTCGGTTACCCGTCCCTTCAAGCGCTTGCTGCAAGTGCAGGTCACGCACACTGCGGTTTTGCAAGGATTGCGCGCTTTCGGCCACCAGCAAATGCGCCAGCGACCGCAATTGCTGAGATCGGGCCGGTTGATGTCCCGAGTCTGCGCCCACATCAGCGATCAGCTGATTCATATTTTTTTCTTGCAGCAAGGCGTTCTCAGCAGACCGCGAAGCGCGAATAAAGCGACCGGCCAGCAGGTGCGCCAGTGAGTCCATCAAGGCGGCGTACATAGCACGTTCTTTTTGCTGGGCACGCCAGCGCCGCGCCTGCCGCGGCAGCGATGCCACCACGCTCAAGGCCTTGAGCGCAAAGTGCAGCAGCGCAAATGCAGACACCAACACCAACAGCATCAAATTGAACGACAGGTCCACCCGGTGCGGCGGCCAGAAAAGTGTCACAACGGCATGGTTATTACCGGCCAACAGGGCCACCGCAACAGCCACGCCAAACAGAGCAACTAACCAAAGGGCTGCGCGCATAAGCTGATTTGATTCCTAAGTTTTAACGGCCGGCGGATGCGGTAGCCAAGGCCGCGAGCGTGTCATCAAAGCGCGGCAACTCACTCGTGCGAAGTTGCGCCTGAGTCTGCTGCAGCAAGGCTTTGGCGGCTTGAGTCTTGCGCGATGAAGCGTCGAAATAGCGCGACAAAGTGCCCTGTACGCTGGCCAGATCAGAGCGGGCTGCATCGGTTTGCCGAGACAGCAATGCCAAACGTGCATTGAGTAATTTGAGCTTGATATTTTCACGTAAGAAATACGACTGTTCAGGCGCCAGCAAGGCAGCTTCAGGCTGGTCAATCCGGCTCACGCGCAACAAACTTTGAACGTCTTCACGCAGACCCTGCCATAGACGGCCCGACCAGTTGCTCAAAGCCTGAACATCCCAAAAGCGCGCAAAGTCTGTGCGTGTCAGGACGCTTGTCGCTGGCGGAAAAGTGGCAGTTGCCGAAGGTTCGACCACGGGTGCCGTCAAACCCTCAGCCGCTTGACTCATACCGAAGTCCACATCATTGACCATCGGCAGCTGATCGACCTGACGTACCAGTTCATCAAGCTTTAGCAGCATCGCAGGGACATCTGTCAGGGCCGCGCTCTTGATGCGTTCGGCGTCTTTGACAATCGCGCGTTGCACCGGGCTTAACCGCGGCTGAGCGGCACGGGCCAGTCGCTGTTCGGCAGATTTGAGTGCTGCCAACAAGGGCTCGGCACTGCCTGTCAGCTGTGCCTGTTGCTGTGCCAGCCGCAAATTGGCTTCGAGCTCAATCACCAAATTGTCATCCCGTGACCGCGTCAAACTCTGCATCAGATCCTCCAACTGGCCACGCTGCAGGCTGACTTCGCTGAGCCGGTTTTCCGTCACGGCTAATCGCGCTGACAGTTCAAGACTGCTTTCCTGCGCCTGGCGAGCCAGCGTTCGGGCTTCGACAGCTTGGGTTCCAGTGTCGGTGCTGCGACGCGCCAGTTCTTCTTGAATATGGCTGAGCTTTTGCCACAACAGCAAGCAACCCAATGCGCCGGCCAGTGCCAATATCAACACAACCAGCGCCCAACTGCGCGAGCGCCACCAAGTGCTGACGACAGCAACGCCAGAACTAGCAGAAGAAGCGGAAGAGGGTGCGGAAGGAATGTCACTCATGGAGACAGCAATTCTATCGACGCCACGATGTCATCCAGCGCCGGTCGTGACTCTATAACAACACCCCAACCCGCCGCCTGCGCGGCTTGGGCAATTCGGCCATGTGTCGCGATGGCTCTGGCCTGCGACCAGTCTGCCGCCTTGGGCAAATGCGCCAAGGCTTCAGAACTGCTGAAGAGCCAGACCGATCCATCGCTTTGACTAGCGGCCATACGCTGCAGTTGTGCCGCCGTGAAACGAGGTGCGCGGCGCTCGTAAACCACCAAAAAATCAACCGAGGCACCGGCATTTACAAGCTGACGCGCCAGCCATTCGCGGCCCTGTGCCACGACCTCTACCGCAGCTTCGGAGGTGCCGCTCTGACCGCGCACGATCAACACGCGCCGCCCCGACCAATCCCGCTGGCCAATCACTCGCCACAAGGCTTCAGAGTCAAACTGTGCGGCGTCAGCGGGCGGCGTGTCGATCTGCGCCGCCGGAACACCTTGCGCCGCTAAAACCTGCGCGGTACCTGGGCCAGGGGCCATGAAACGAACATCGGGCAAAGATGCCAACTCGGGTGTAGCCGGCTTCGCCCCTGAGAGCCGGGCCGCAAAAAAATGCTCAACAGCATTGCCGCTGACAAACATCACTGCGGCGTAATGATCCAGATGCGCCCAAGCAGCGCGCGCCGCATTCAAATCAGGTGCGCTGGCAATCTCAATCAGCGGCAAGGCTTCGGCCATGATGCCGCGCTGCTGAAGTTGCGCAACCCAACGCTGAGCATCCGGCGCAGGCCGTGTGACGATGACGCGGCCAGCCCGGTCAGCGCGATCAAGCTCTGGCATCTGAGCCGGCATTTGTGGCCCAAACCGCGCCCCCGGCACGCAGCAATCCAGCCACATGCTCCCCGAGCGCTTGGGCCTCGGCAAAATCACGCACCAGCGCTTGGTGCTGCACCCGCACCAAGGGCGCTGTCAACATCGGCTCAGTGCTTGGCACGGCATCAGGACCCGCAGAACCCGGGTCGCCCCAAGCCGCATCCAGCCGCATGCCATCAACCAACGGCCCGCGCGTGAAGGCCGCCAGCGGCATTGAACAACTGCCGCCCATGGCGCGCGACACCGTACGCTCAGCGGTCACGGCCAGCCAAGTGGCTTGGTGCGCCAGCAAGGCCAGTGCGTCAATCAGGTCTTGGCGGTCTGCCCGCACTTCTATACCAAGCGCACCCTGCCCGGCTGCAGGCAACATCGTGTCAGGTTCAAAGATGGCGCGGATGCGGCTGTGGAGCTCCAAGCGCTTGAGTCCGGCGGCAGCCAGCACGATCGCATCGTAATGGCCTTCGTCGAGCTTTCGCAGGCGGGTATCGAGGTTGCCACGCAAGGGCTCAATCCGCAGGTCAGGCCGCAAAGACTTCAAAATCACCAAGCGACGCAGGCTTGAGGTGCCAACCACCGCGCCTACTGGCAAAGCGGCCAGCGAGGCATGGTGGTTCGAGACAAATGCATCACGCGGGTCTTCGCGTTCCATCACGCAAGCCAAGGCAAAACCAGCCGGCAAGTCCATCGGAACGTCTTTTAGCGAATGCACGGCGATGTCAGCGCGGCCATCCATCAACGCCATCTCAAGCTCTTTGACGAACAAGCCCTTGCCGCCCACTTTGCTCAATGAGCGGTCCAGAATTTGGTCGCCCAAGGTGGTCATGCCGAGCAGCTCAACTTGCCAGCCCAGACGGTTTTCCAACAAAGCCTTGACGTGCTCGGCTTGCCACAGAGCCAAGCGGCTTTCGCGGGTGGCGATCACCACTTTTTTAACCGGCGCAGACTGTGCGCCACCTGCATTCTTTGCAGCGGTTCCTGTTGCGTTTGTATGTGCGACCACTCGTAACTGCCTCGTTAGCTTTTAATTCGGTGAATGCTAGCATGCAGCCTTTCGCACAACTGGGCGGCAGCTGGGCGACAGAACATCGGTTGAAAGCAAGGACAGATAAAATCAGCGGTTTGACTTTGTTCCCGC
>CANCCE010000007.1 GCA_947374505.1 Comamonadaceae bacterium
ATGTCGGAAGCAACGCGCACGTAGCGGTGGCCTGATGGCGGAACGCCGAGCGTGACCACCATAGCGGCGGGAACCGTGTGGTAGATCACGGCCGGAGCCAAGCGCTGGCCCACGCTGTAGTAGCGAACTTGGCCCGGAGGCATGCAACCATTGTGTTTTCTCGACAAGCCGGGTGGGCAGCGTCCAGTACGGTACTGATGGCCGTAATAGTCGTGCACAGCAGAACGCTGCCGATCCTGAAAAAAACCACCGGCTCGCATCTCGACGCGAGCGGGACCCTGTCGAACATAGCCTCGTTGATCCTGACCCGGTCGGGCTTGAACTTGTCGATCAGACGCTTTTCTATCTTGCCCTTGCGAATGCTGGCCACCCTTGCCGCGGTTACCACCGTCGTTGTCGTTCCGTCCACCACCAGGCCCATCATGCTTTTGAGCCAGTGCTGCGCCGCAGAGCAACAAGGCGGACAGCAGGATCAGCATCTTGCGACTGAAATGCGAAGGGACTATCCTGACTTGTGATCCAACTTGGTCTTGGGATAGCGTGTTTTTGATAGAAGGCATAATTTTCCTCACTCAATATGGGTAAACAAACCACTGCGCCCCCCTTTTGAGTACTGACGTGAACCCCGCCAAAGCCCAGCAGCAATTGCCCAACAAGAAGTATTAATCATATTTAATTTATTTTTTATCTTATCGCTCTCAATGAATGCATTTTTTAGTACAAGGTAACTAGTTGTCCCGGCAGCTGCACCATTGTTACAAGTCTGTTAAAACACCATCATGAAACGATCCGAGAAACCCGTTCCGTGGCTCATAGCCGGGGAAGTGTTTCCCAAACTAAGCAGTGCTTGGGGGCCCAACGAACCGGCACCCGGTTTGCTTGCAGCTGGCGGTGCGTTGGACGTTCAAAGCTTGTTGAGAGCCTACGGCGCGGGCATCTTTCCGTGGTTCAGCCTAGGCCAACCGATTTTGTGGTGGAGCCCCAACCCACGCATGGTGCTCAAAACCAATGAATTCAAATTGCACCGATCGCTCAAGAAAACACTGCGGCGGTTTCTGGACACCCCGAACTGTGTCGTTCGGTTTGACAGCGCATTCGAGCAAGTTATTTCCGCTTGTGCCAATGCCCCGCGGGACGGCCAAACAGGCACTTGGATCGTGCCCGACATGATCACCGCTTACATCGATCTACACAAAACCGGTCATGCGCACAGTGTTGAAACTTGGGTCAACGGGAATCTGGTCGGCGGTCTTTACTGCGTCAATCTTGGCGGAATGGTGTTTGGCGAATCCATGTTCGCGCATCAAACTGATGCATCCAAAATAGCCTTGTCTGCCTTGGTCTCTTTTTGCAAGGCGAAGGGCATCAGCATGATAGATTGCCAGCAAAATACGCAGCATCTGTCTTCGTTTGGGGCAAGCGAAATAAACCGCAAAGACTTTGTCGCCCACGTCAGCCAGCAGGCAAAAAACCCAACCCCTGAGTGGATTTTTGAGCCCACTTATTGGGGCGAAGTTTTGACGAATCACGCCTAACGAACTGTCAAACGTGACCCACCTCAAAGACCTTCCGCCGCAGACTCTGCAGTTCTATGCAACCGCACCCTACCCTTGCAGTTATTTGCCGGACAAACAGGCTCGCTCACAAGTGGCAACGCCTAGCCATCTGATTCATAACGACGCCTACTCACAGTTGGTCGCCAACGGGTTTAGGCGCAGCGGTATGTTCACGTACCGACCTTACTGCGATGGCTGCCAAGCCTGCATCCCCTTACGAGTGATTGTCAATGAGTTCAAACCTGACCGCAGCATGCGACGGGCATCTGAGCGACACCAACATCTTGAAGCCCGAGTGCTAACGCTGGGGTTCACAGCCGAGCACTACGACCTTTATCTGCGATATCAAAAAAACCGTCACGCCGGCGGTGGTATGGACCAAGACAGCATTGACCAATACACCCAATTTTTGCTGCAAAGCCGAGTCCATTCGCGCTTGGTTGAATTCAGGGAGCCCCGAACTGACGGTGAAGCTGGCCCTCTCAGAATGGTCTCGATTTTGGACATTCTGAATGACGGCATTTCAGCGGTTTACACGTTCTACGAACCAGACGCCAATGCCAGCTACGGCAACTACGGCGTGCTGTGGCAGATTCAACAGGCAAGACTTCTGGGCTTACCATTTGTCTATCTCGGCTACTGGATCGAACAAAGTCAAAAGATGAATTACAAGGCGCGCTTTAAGCCTCATGAAAAACGCTTGAATGGCAAATGGCAGAGGCCGACAGAATGTTGAACCCTCGGTGGAATTTCACAAAGTAAAATGCAGGGAAAGGCTGCCACATGAAAAACCCTGACATCAGCGCGCAAACCACCCCGACGGTTCAGGTGATTGGGCGCATGTTTACTTTGTTGGAAATTCTCGCAGGCCGCGAAGAAGCTGTTTCTCTGAAAGAGATCAGCGAAAAATCAGGCCTTCACCCCTCCACCGCCCATCGAATTTTGAACGACTTGGCAACGGGCCGGTTCGTGGAACGGCCTGCTGCAGGCAGTTACCGGCTGGGTATGCGCTTGCTGGAGCTTGGTAACTTAGTCAAAGCGCGTCTCAGCGTGCGGGATGCAGCGCTCATTCCCATGCGCGAACTGCACAAACTCACGCAGCAGCCAGTCAACCTGAGCATGCGCCAAGGGGATGAAATTGTGTATGTTGAAAGAGCCTACAGCGAGCGCTCTGGCATGCAGGTGGTGCGCGCCATCGGCGGCCATGCGCCCTTGCATCTAACGTCCGTAGGTAAGCTATTTTTAGCGTTTGATGACCCGCAACGACTTCGCAGCTACGCCACCAGAACAGGCCTTCCCGGGCATACCCGGAACAGCATCACGCAATTGGTGACACTGGAGCGCGAGTTGTCAAAAGCGCGTCAGTATGGCATCGCACGGGACAATGAAGAATTGGAATTAGGTGTTCGCTGCATGGCCGCAGGCATCTACGACGATCAAAACAAACTAGTCGCCGGGTTGTCCATTTCAGCACCCGCTGACAGACTCGATGAAAGCTGGCTGCCAAAACTCCAAGCCACGGCGCACGAGATTTCCATGAACCTCGGCTACAGCCAAGATAAAAAAGACAATTAAGTCGGCCCGTCGATTAGCCGTCAGACAGCTTGATTGAATCCGCCACCTTGATTTTTTGAATCACCACAGGAAGAGATTCAACCCAATGGCGGACACGTTCTGCGTCCGCAATACGGCTGAACTTGCCAGCTGAATCTAGGAACACCATGATCAATTTGCGCCCGGCGATTTTCGTCTGCATAACAAGGCACTGACCGGCCTCGGAGATGTAGCCGGTCTTTTGCAGTCCAATATCCCAGTTAGGACTCTTCACCAAACGATTCGTGTTGTTGTATTGCAAGGTTTGACGTCCAACAGCCACCTGATAGCCTGAAGAAGTTGTGAGTTCACGCATCACGGGATCTGCATGCGCAGCATTAACGAGGGTGGCCAGATCCTGAGCACTTGACTGATTCAGGCTGGACAAGCCGGTCGGCTCGACATAACGAGTGTCCTTCATACCAAGCAACTTTGCCCGGGCGTTCATCAGGCCAACAAAAGTCTGTAGGCCGCCAGGATAAGTCCGGCCCAGCGCATGCGCGGCACGATTCTCGCTCGACATCAACGCCAGATGAAGCAACTCACCACGTGTCAAAGAAGCACCAACGCGCAAACGCGAACTGCTGTTTTTTTCGGTGTCTACATCGTCTTGGGTGACTGTTAGTACTTCATCCATCGGCAAATTCGCGCTGCTGATGATAACGCCCGTCATGAGCTTGGTCAGCGAGGCAATGGGCAGCACGGCATGGTCATTTTTACTGAACAAGACTTCTTGAGTGTCTTGATCAATGACCAAAGCAACACTCGATTTGAGTGACAAGGGATCTAAGGCGCTGTGCAAACCTGCAATTTGTCCAAAAGACAATTTCGGCGGTGTGGTACTGCGAAGAGGCGCCGACTGGGCCATGCTGGTCTTGATTCTTTTACGCGCAACACTCGCTTTAAACGGCTTTGCGACCCGCGTCTTTTTTGACACTTTTCGCTCGCCATCTCCAGCCGCGGCGTAGGCCGCCGGCAAACTGAAAGACAGCCCCAAAACACAAACACCAACCAATTGGACAATGCGCTGAAGAGTTGTTTTAGGCATGGGCGTGTGGTCTTCTCAGGTATAAAAATGCAAAATTACGTTTAGCAGGCTGTGGGGGAGTGTATCCAAATACAAAAAAGCACGCAATATCAAAAACTTGCGTGACTTATTTCATGTAAAAAGACGACAAACTCTACTGCAGCTTCAACAGCATGCATTGCATCGCCTAAGTTGACGCAATGCAAGCTATTTTTTACCATTTTTACAAAAATGTCGCCGGAAGCTCGTATTTCAGCCTTGTGCTGGAACCCGGTCGGCTTTGCTATGAAGCTTACTCAAAGCGCTCAGATAGGCCTTGGCCGAAGCCACGACGATGTCGGGATCAGATCCAACGCCATTGACAATCCGGCCACTGCTTTGCAGACGAACGGTGACTTCACCTTGGCTTTCGGTCGATCCGCTGATCGCGTTGACCGAGTACAAGACCATCTCGGCACCGCTCTTGACATGGGTTTCGATGGCTTTGAGTGACGCATCGACCGGGCCGTTGCCGTCCGAACTGCCTTTGACTTCCTGCCCGTTGACCGTGAAGGTAACGTTGGCTTGTGGCCGCTCACCTGTTTCGCTGTGCTGGGACAAGGCAACAAATCCGTATTGCTCGCGCTCCTGCAACACACTGGCATCACTCACCAATGCCAAGATGTCTTCATCAAAAATCTCGCTTTTGCGATCTGCCAGCTCCTTGAATTTCGCAAAGGTGCTGTTGATGTCGGTCTCGCTTTCCATCTGCACGCCGAGGTCAAGCAAACGCTGTTTGAATGCATTCCGGCCACTGAGTTTACCGAGCACCATCTTGCTGGCGCTCCAGCCGACATCTTCAGCACGCATGATCTCGTAGGTTTCACGCGCCTTGAGCATGCCGTCCTGATGAATGCCTGAGGCATGAGCGAAAGCGTTAGCGCCGACAACCGCTTTGTTAGGTTGAACCACGAAGCCGGTGGTCTGGCTGACCATCCGGCTGGCTGCAAGAATCTGCAATGCATCGATATTCATGTCCAGATTGAAATAGTCACGACGCGTTTTAACGGCCATCACGATTTCTTCAAGCGCACAATTTCCAGCACGTTCGCCCAAGCCATTGATGGTGCACTCAATTTGGCGTGCGCCGCCAATCATCACGCCGGCCAGAGAATTGGCCACTGCCATCCCGAGGTCGTTGTGGCAATGCACCGACCAAATCGCCTTATCGCTGTTGGGCACGCGCTCGCGCAGCGTCTTGATGAATTGGCCATAGAGTTCTGGCACGGCATAACCCACCGTGTCGGGCACGTTGATGGTGGTCGCACCTGCTTTGATCACCGCTTCGATCACGCGGCACAGGTAATCAATGTCACTACGGTAGCCGTCCTCAGGGCTGAACTCAACGTCTGCCACCAGATTGCGGGCAAACCGAACCGACAGCTTGGCCTGCTCTAATACCTGCTCCGGCGACATGCGCAGTTTTTTCTCCATGTGCAGCGCGCTGGTCGCGATGAAAGTATGAATACGCGCGGAGCGTGCGCCTTGCAAGGCCTCAGCAGCGCGGGAAATATCACGGTCATTGGCGCGTGCCAAAGAGCAGATCGTCGAGTCCTTGATCGCATTGGCAATCGCTTGCACAGCATCAAAGTCGCCATTGGAGCTGGCGGCAAAACCGGCTTCGATCACATCGACTTTCAGCCGTTCCAACTGGCGTGCAATCCGCAGCTTTTCATCGCGGGTCATGGACGCGCCAGGAGACTGTTCCCCATCGCGCAGGGTGGTGTCAAAAATAATCAATTTATCGGTCATCGTTTATCTCCTGAAATTTGGTGGACTGATTCAATCCGTCATTCTGTAATGGTAGCGCTGACAGGCGCCAAGTCGCCGCGTCCAGCCTGACTGCGCTGCAGACCAGAGAGGATGGCTTTCAGCGATGCAGAGACAATATTGCCATCCATGCCGACGCCGAACAGCGTCTGGTCATTGATGCGTAATTCGAGGTAAGCCACAGCCTGAGCGCTCGCGCCCGATCCGATTGCGTGTTCACGGTAATCGAGAACGCGAAGCGTCTGCCCAGTGGCAGCCATCAGCCCAGCCACAAAGGCGTCAATCGGTCCGGTGCCGCTACCATGTATTGCGTGCACTCGAGCAGCCAAACGGACATCGGCCTTGATACTGAAAACCTTGCCGCCAGCTTGTGTACTTTCTTCGATCATCAAGCGTTCAGGCGCCACCACAGTCTGAAGACCATAGGTCGCCTGAAACAAAGCAAACAAATCTTGCGCCGTGAGTTCTTTGCCACTGGTGTCCATCACAGCTTGCACCACTTGACTGAACTCAATCTGAAGACGTCGTGGCAACTCCAAACCAAATTCATTTTCAAGCAGGTACGCAATGCCCCCTTTGCCCGACTGACTGTTGACCCGAATCACTGCCTCGTAGCTGCGGCCAAGGTCCATCGGGTCAATCGGCAAATAGGGCATGTCCCAAATATCATTTTCTTTGCGCGCTGAGAAGGCTTTTTTAATGGCATCTTGGTGTGAGCCCGAAAACGAGGTGTAAACCAAATCACCGGCATACGGATGCCTTGGATGCACCGGAAGCTGATTGCAATACTCAACCGTTCGCCTCACTTCATCGATGTCCGAGAAGTCGAGACCGGGCGCAACGCCCTGGGTGTAAAGATTCAGCGCAATATTGACCAAATCGACATTGCCGGTACGCTCGCCATTGCCGAACAAACAGCCTTCAATCCGGTCCGCACCAGCCATCAACGCCAGTTCGCCGGCAGCAGTGCCGGTGCCACGGTCGTTGTGTGGATGAACCGAGATCACGATCGCCTCACGCCGCGCCAGATGCCGGTGCATCCACTCCATCATGTCGGCAAAAATATTCGGTGTTGAATGCTCAACCGTCGAAGGCAAGTTGATGATGCACTTATGCTCAGGCGTCGGTTGCCACACGTCAGTGACGGCATCAACCACGCGCTTTGAGAAGGCCAGCTCAGTGCCTGACCACATTTCGGGAGAGTATTGAAAGGTCCAATGCGTCGCCGGTTGCTCTTCAGCCAGTTGCTGAAATAAACGGGCGTTGACGGTCGCAAGTTCTACGATCTCATCTTCATTCATACCCAGCACAACCCGGCGCATGACGGGTGCCGTCGCGTTATACAGATGGACGATAACCTTCTTGGCACCCTGGAGCGCTTCAAACGTACGACGAATCAAGGGCTCACGGGCCTGCGTCAACACCTGAATGGTGACGTCGTCCGGGATCAATTTCTCATCAATCAAGCGACGCAAAAAGTCATATTCCGTCTGTGATGCAGAAGGGAATCCGACTTCAATTTCCTTGAAACCGATCTTCACCAAGGTCTCGAACATCTTGAGCTTTCGGGGAATGTCCATGGGCTCAATCAAAGCTTGGTTGCCATCGCGTAAATCGACACTGCACCAAATCGGTGGTTCCGTCAGAACGGCATCTGGCCAGGTACGGTCTGTCAAATGAACCGGTGTGAAGGCTTTGTATTTGCTTGAAGGTGTATTCAACATTTTGATCTCGACATGGTGAAAAATTAAAAAACTAAATTCTGAGGACCAATGCAAAACGGCCCGTTGCTGAAGCAGACGGGCCGTTGATGGGATAACGCGTGCGCGCTACCGTCTCCGCCCGAAAGGAGATAGCAGTAGAGCAATCGAAAATAAATTCATAGCGATCAATGTATCACAAAATTTGGGGCGGCCATCCATGCAGTAACGATGGCAAAAAAGGCTTATTTGTGAAGCCCGCGTTCATCAGGTTCATCCGTCGAGGTTGAAATCACGCTGGTCTGCAAACCCTTGGTCTTGCGCCAGCCATACAGTGCGTAGCCCGAAAAGCCGTAAATCACGAATAATGCGAACA
Source organism: Comamonadaceae bacterium (assembly GCA_947374505.1). Classification (GTDB taxonomy): domain Bacteria; phylum Pseudomonadota; class Gammaproteobacteria; order Burkholderiales; family Burkholderiaceae_C; genus Polaromonas. The sequence goes on from CANCCE010000007.1 coordinate 8,062, forward strand.
TCACGATCGGTGGATGTATGTTGATGACCGCAATACCTAAGGCGAGAAGTACGATCACAACGAAGGGCACGCTGCGCTTAAAGCTCAAATCCTTGAAGCTGTAAAAAGGCACGTTGGTGACCATGGTCAAGCCTGAATAAAGCATCAGGGCAAACATGGGCCAGCGAACGTCCAAACCCGCCACACCAATGTCGTTCATCAACCAAATAAAGCCGGCTACCAACGCCGCAGCTGCAGGTGATGGCAGACCCTGAAAAAACCGCTTGTCAACGACGGTGGTGTTGACGTTGAAGCGCGCCAGCCTCAAGGCTGCACAAGCGCAATAAACAAACGCCGCGATCCAGCCCCAACGACCGAGACTGGTGAGAGCCCATACATAGGCGATCAAAGCCGGCGCGGCACCAAAAGACACCATGTCCGACAGAGAGTCCATCTGCTCACCAAAGGCGCTCTGTGTATTCGTCATACGCGCGACACGGCCATCCAGACTGTCCAACACCATCGCGCAAAAAACGCCAATCGCCGCTTGGTCAAAGCGAGCGTTCATGGCCATCACGATGGCATAAAACCCACCAAACAGAGCCGCCAGAGTGAAAAGGTTAGGCAGGATGTAAAGACCCTTGCTGCGTTTACGCGTCAAGACTTCAGCAGAAGTCAAATCAGAATCTTCACCATCACTCATAGGTCACGCTCCAGGTCGGGTTAACCGTCAGCTCGTCACCAGCAGGCGAGTCGCCCGCCCATCGCCGAGCTGCATAAAAAAAACGAAGGCAATGTGCCAACAAGTATGGAGGATACCAAACGCCAGATCGGTGCCTGTATCGAATCTAGAGCTGAGACTTCAAATAAAAAAAGCCGCGCAATCGCTTACGCGGCCTTTGCCGATGACAGTCCGGGCCACGAAGACCCGGTCCACATCAGTTGCGGGTCTGGTCGACGAGCTTGTTTTTGGCAATCCAAGGCATCATCGCGCGCAACTGAGCACCCACCACTTCGATGCTGTGATCGGCGGTGTTGCGACGACGTGCGGTCATGCTTGGGTAATTGGTGCGGCCTTCCAAGATGAACATCTTGGCGTATTCACCGTTCTGAATGCGCTTGAGTGCATTGCGCATGGCTTCGCGCGACTGTTCGTTGATGACTTCAGGACCAGTCACGTACTCGCCGTATTCGGCGTTGTTCGAGATCGAGTAGTTCATGTTGGCGATGCCGCCCTCATAGATCAGGTCAACGATCAATTTCAGTTCGTGCAGGCACTCGAAGTAAGCCATCTCAGGGGCGTAACCCGCTTCAACCAGGGTTTCGTAACCCATCTTGATGAGCTCAACAGCACCGCCGCACAACACAGCCTGCTCGCCGAACAGATCCGTCTCGGTCTCTTCTTTGAAATTGGTCTCGATGATGCCGGCCTTGCCGCCACCATTGGCCATGGCATAGGACAGCGCCAGATTACGGGCCTTACCACTTTTGTCCTGATGCACAGCCACCAGATGTGGAACGCCGCCACCTTGGGTGTAGGTGTTGCGAACGGTGTGGCCTGGTGCCTTTGGAGCGACCATCCAGACGTCGAGGTCAGCACGTGGGATGACCTGGTTGTAATGGACGTTGAAACCGTGCGCAAAGGCCAGTGAAGCGCCTTGCTTGATGTGCGGCGCGACGTTGTTGGTATAAACCTCGCCGATTTGCTCGTCCGGCAGCAAGATCATGACCACATCAGCAGCCTTGACAGCATCGTTGACTTCCATCACGGTCAGGCCGGCTTTGCCGACTTTGTCCCAGGAAGCGCCACCCTTGCGCAGACCGACCACGACTTTCACGCCGCTGTCGTTCAAATTTTGGGCGTGCGCGTGGCCTTGGCTACCGTAGCCGAGGATGGCGACTGTCTTGCCCTTGATCAGGCTCAGGTCGCAATCTTTGTCGTAAAAAACTTTCATTCTTATCTCCGAATAGGTTTTGGCGAAAATGCCCTTCGACAGGCTGAGGGCGAACGATGAATCTCAATCGCCACAAAAATCCGTACGCGCCCCGCCTGTCGAAAACGCGCGAACGGACAACTGATCTTTAAACTCGCAGGATTCTCTCACCCCGGCCAATGCCGCTGGCACCCGTGCGCACAGTTTCCAAAATGGCACTGCGGTCGATGGCCTCCAAAAATGCGTCGTTCTTGGTCAGGTCACCGGTCAGTTCGATGGTGTAGCTTTTCTCAGTCACATCGATGATGCGGCCACGGAAAATATCTGCCATGCGCTTCATTTCCTCGCGCTCTTTGCCGACCGCACGAACCTTGACCATCATGAGCTCACGCTCGGTGTAGGCACCTTCGGTCAGGTCAACCACTTTGACGACTTCGATGAGTCGGTTCAGGTGCTTGGTGATTTGTTCGATGACGTCGTCCGAACCCGTGGTCTGGATCGTCATGCGCGACAAGCTGGGGTCTTCCGTGGGCGCCACGGTCAGACTCTCGATGTTGTAACCCCGGGCTGAGAAAAGACCGACCACACGCGACAGCGCACCGGGTTCATTTTCGAGCAGGACAGCAATGATGTGTTTCATATGAATGGATTCCTCTTTTCGCTGCCCTCCCCTGCACACGGTAATGTGCAGGCTCGGCAGGCAATAGATTCGTCTTAAATAGGGTCAATGGAAAAAAATGGGGCAAGGCGCCAAAGCCATCAGAGGGCTTCAACGCCTCGCTTGAATAACGCTGCAGGCGCTTTAAGACTTAAAGGTCTTCGCTCCCGAGCAGCATTTCAGTGATGCCTTTACCGGCCTGAACCATCGGGAAGACGTTTTCGGTCGGGTCCGTGCGGAAGTCCATGAACACCGTGCGGTCCTTCAGCCGGCGCGCTTCACGCAGTGCGGGCTCCACATCTTCAGGACGCTCAATGAGCAAGCCGACGTGACCATAGGCCTCAGCCAGTTTCACGAAGTCAGGCAAGGCATCCATGTAGCTGCTGCTGTAGCGGCCAGCGTATTCAACTTGCTGCCACTGACGCACCATGCCCAGGTAGCGGTTGTTCAGCGCAACGATCTTGATCGGCGTGTTGTACTGCAGGCAAGTCGACAGTTCCTGGATGCACATCTGAACCGATCCTTCACCGGTGACGCAAAAAACTTCACTGTCAGGACGGGCCAGTTTGATACCCATGGCGTAGGGAATGCCTACCCCCATCGTGCCCAAGCCACCTGAATTAATCCAGCGGCGCGGCTCGTCAAATTTGTAATATTGCGCAGCCCACATCTGGTGCTGACCGACGTCAGAGGTGATGTAAGTGTCAGCGTCCTTGGTCATGTTCCAGAGGGTCTCGACCACATACTGAGGCTTGATCACGTCGCCGCTGCCGAGGCTGTACTTCATGCAGTCGGTCTTACGCCAACCGGCGATGGTGTCCCACCAACCGCCCAAAGCATTCGCATCCGGCTTGAGGCCAGACTCGCGAATCATGGCAATCAGCTCAGTCAGCACATCCTTGACGTCGCCGACGATAGGCACATCGACCTTGACACGCTTCGAGATGCTGGACGGATCAATATCAACGTGAATAATCTTGCGTTCGTTTTGTGCAAAGTGCTTGGGGTTGCCAATCACGCGGTCATCAAAACGCGCGCCCACAGCCAGCAAAACGTCGCAGTGCTGCATGGCGTTGTTGGCCTCGACCGTGCCGTGCATGCCCAACATGCCCAGAAACTTAGGGTCACTGGCAGGGAACGCACCCAAGCCCATCAAGGTGTTGGTGCAGGGATAGCCGAGCATGTTCACCAGCGTGCGCAACTCATCTGAGGCATTGCTCAGCAGCACACCGCCGCCAGTGTAAATGTAAGGACGCTTGGCCGCCAACAACAGCTGCAAGGCCTTGCGAATTTGTCCGCTGTGGCCCTTGCGCACCGGGTTGTAGCTGCGCATTTCAACCGTCTCTGGGTAATGAAATGCGCACTTCTTGAAGGACACATCCTTCGGAATGTCAACCACCACCGGCCCGGGACGCCCGGTGCGAGCGATGTGAAAGGCCTTCTTAAGCGTTACAGCCAGGTCGCGCACGTCCTTGACCAGAAAATTGTGTTTGACGATCGGGCGGGTGATGCCAATGGTGTCGCACTCCTGGAAGGCATCCAGACCAATCGCGTGCGTGGGCACTTGACCGGTGATGATGACCATCGGAATGCTGTCCATGTAGGCCGTTGCAATGCCAGTGACAGCATTCGTCGCACCAGGGCCAGACGTCACCAGGGCCACGCCGACTTCGCCAGTGGCGCGGGCATAGCCATCAGCGGCGTGGACGGCCGCCTGTTCATGGCGCACCAGCACGTGCTGAATCGTGTCTTGTTTGTAGAGCGCGTCGTAAATGTAGAGGACTGCGCCGCCGGGATAACCCCAAATGTGCTTGACGTTTTCAAGCTGAAGTGCGCGAACCAGAATTTCGGAGCCCATCAGCTCAGAATGTTTGTCGTCGGCTTGCTGCGATGCAGCGGCTGCGGAAGCGATTTCCGCTTTGGAGATTTCCATGATGAACCTTTGTGAATTTCTCTAACGAAATAACTTGGGTGCCTCTTCGACCGTTCTTGTGAAACTGCGTCGAGACTTGAGGCCAAAACCATGAGCGAACTTATATTCCGCCGAGTCATGACCCGTTTGCTTTTTAAATTGCAATGCGCATTATGTCACCGACAACCCGTTCACACACCATGAACCATTCGCAGTCACGGCAAAAGTCGCCACATGCGCCTTTAATGCGATAATTTTTCAACTGAAGGAGTCTGCGTCTTCATCAGCCCAAAAAACGACAAGCCAAAAAACGCCCCAGGGACAACCGGAAATCATCACCGTTGGCAACTGAACAAGAACTTTCAGACTTTCTCAAGAGCGTTGAAAAACGCGCCTTCAAGCGCAGCATGTACCACGTGCGCGACGAAGAGGCAGCCCTTGACATCGTGCAAGATACCATGATGAAGCTGGCTCAGCATTACGGCGACAAGCCGGTTGGCGAGCTGCCGATGCTGTTTCAGCGCATCCTGTCCAACAACACTCTGGACTGGTTCCGCAGGCGTAAAACCCGCAATGCGCTTTTCTCCAATATGAATGACTTCGAGTCGGCTGGAGATGACGGAGATTTTGATCTTCTTGAAACTTTGGAAAGCTTGGTTGACTCTGAAGGTACGGAAAGTGCGCAAGATGCGACTGAGCGGGCACAAATCATGCATCAAATTGAATTACAGATACAACAATTGCCGGGACGTCAACGGGAAGCCTTTCTGATGCGTTATTGGGAGGAGATGGATGTCGCAGAAACAGCTTTGGCCATGGGTTGCTCGGAAGGCAGTGTCAAAACACACTGTTCGCGTGCAGTTCTGGCCCTCAGTAAGGCTCTGAGCGCCAAAGGGATTAAATGATGACAAATGCACGACTTAACAGGACAGCAGTCCTCCAAGACCGCCAAGGTTTGAAGCTCGCGTCTTACCTCAGCTTAGGTGCTGACGAGTTGCCGCACGACATTTCTGAACGATTGAGGGTTGCGCGCGTCCAGGCGCTGGCTCAACGCAAAATCACCAAGCTGAAATCCGCACATACAGTGATGGCCAACGGCGGTAGCGCCGCACTGACGTGGGGCCGGGACGAAGGCCTGAGTTTATGGGGCCGAATCGGCTCTATCTTGCCCTTGATAGCCTTGGTGGTGGGCTTGCTACTCATCAATTCAATGCAAGACGATAACCGGGCTCGGGAGTTGGCTGAAGTCGATGTCGCCCTTCTGACTGACGTCTTACCACCCGCGGCTTTTGCTGACCCTGGTTTTATCCAATTCCTCAAAGCTGAACTTTAAGGACGAATTGGTCTTTATGATTGCCCGGCATCCACTCTGCACCCCCCTGACTTGGCTCAGGATGCATTTTTCTGGGCCATTTTTGTTAGCGTTTTTTTCGCTCTTGGCAGCGCCGAGTTTCAGTCAAACGGAGCGCACACCATCGGCCACCGGTCAAGCATTGATACTGGCTCCCACAACGGCCACAAAAACTGATCCATCGAATCCCAAAAAAACTGGAGACGCCAAATCAGGCTGGTCGAAACTGACCCCGCAGCAACAAAAAGCGTTGCAGCCCTTAGCCCGTAGCTGGGATTCACTCAGTGCAGGACAGCAGCGAAAATGGCTAGAAGTCTCCCGCAATTACCCCTCCTTACCAGACGAAGACAAGGCCAACATGCACAGCCGTATGGCCGCATGGGGCGCCCTTAGCAACCGTGAGCGAGCCGAAGCCAGACTCAATTTCGCCACCACCAACGAGCTGTCTCATGAACTGACGGCCGCGGAAAAAAAAGCCAAATGGGACGCTTACCAGTCACTGAGTGCAGAAGAAAAGAAAAAATTGGCATCCACGGGCCCACGTCTCCCCTCCGGCGCGGCCACACCGATACGGCCAGTCGCTCAGAAAAAACTGGCAACGCTCCCCGCCCCGACATCCGTGGCGGCCAAGCCTCCTAAAATACCTGCTGAATCTCCAGCCGGTAGTGATAACCTCGTCAGCTCCGGCCATTGAGCCACCGCATGGCAGCGTGATCGTCACAGCCAACTAAAATCAGGGGCTCAGCGTCAGCAGTCCTGACCCAACAAACGGCACTTTCATGTTTGATGAATTCAAAACTCCTTCGCTGCGCAGACGCATGGCCTGCTGGCTTTACGAGGGACTGTTGATGTTCGGTGTGATGTTCATAGCCGACTATCTTTTCAGCACCTTAACGCAAACGCGCAACGCCATGGACAACCGGCATGGGCAGCAGGCTTTTCTGTTCCTGGTGTTCGGTATTTACTTCGTTTGGTTTTGGGCACATGGCCAAACGTTGGCCATGAAAACTTGGAATATCCGCGTCACTGACCTTCATGGCAACAACATCAGCCAACGGCGTGCCCTGCTGCGCTACTCCTTGAGTTGGCTGTGGTTTCTGCCGCCCTTGGCTGTCAGCTGGTTGTTCAGAGTCGACGTCAAAGAAGCCTTGGTGCTGGTCGGTGGATGGATCGCCGTCTGGGCGATTTTGTCGCGCTTCCACGCACGGGGTCAGTTTTGGCATGACGCACTGGCAGGCACACGGTTAGTGACTTTTCAGCACCCCCCGGCTGAGCGAACGTCATGACGCCACCTCCCGTCAATCCCCAAAAGCTCCGCAAGGGACTGTCCCGGGTCTGGCATGCGGCGGGCTATTCGTTGGCCGGACTTCGGGCCGGTTGGCAAGAGACAGCGTTCAAGCAGGAAGCCATTGCCAGCATTTTCTTGTTTCCGGCTGCTTTTTGGCTGGGCCGAAACTGGGTTGAAATCACGTTGCTTGTCGCCTGTCTGGTGCTGGTGATGGTGGTTGAACTGCTCAACACCGCAGTAGAAAGCGCCATCGACCGGGTCGGCCCCGAATGGCATGACTTGTCCAAACGCGCCAAAGACATTGGCAGTGCCGCGGTCTTGCTGTGCCTAATGCTGTGCAGCGGTGTTTGGTTAACAGCGCTGTTCCAGCGCTTAACAACGTGAGCCCACTGATGAGCGAGAAGCCGGCATTTTCTGTCTGCGTTTATTGCGGCTCGCGGCCGGGCGTTGAGCCGGCTTACGCCGCAGTGGCCCAACAAGTTGGTCGCTGGATTGCTGAACACAGCGGACAGCTCGTCTATGGTGGCGGGCACAACGGTTTGATGGGCCTGATGGCCGATGCCTGCCTGCAGGCTGGTGGACGCGTGATTGGCGTGATCCCAAAGGCGCTGGTCGACAAAGAATGGGCGCACACCGGCTGCACGGAACTGCATGTGGTCGGCACCATGCACGAACGCAAGCGCATCATGGCCGAGCACGCCGATGCTTTTTTGGCCCTGCCCGGCGGCATCGGCACTTTCGAAGAATTTTTTGAAGTCTGGACTTGGCGCCAACTGGGCTACCACGACAAGCCGGTTGGCCTGCTGAACCTGAATGGCTACTACGACAGCTTGCTGGTATTTTTGAAGTCTGCTGTGAAGCAAGGCTTCATGAACGAATGGCAGATGAACTTGATCCGCACCAGCGCCGACGCACCAACACTGCTAGAAGCACTGGTGACAGAAGCGGGAGCTGGTCCGGCCTCAGCAAAACTGCGGCTAGACCAGATCTAATTCGGCAGCGCGGTTGTCAGACCGCCGATTCGTCTTCTTCGCCTGTGCGGATACGCACAACACGTTCAACGCTGGTCACGAAAATTTTACCGTCACCGATTTTGCCAGTGCGGGCGGCGCGCACGATAGCGTCTACACAACGCTCCACATCGTCGGTTTTGACGACCACTTCAACCTTGACCTTCGGCAGAAAGTCGACCACGTATTCGGCGCCACGGTACAGCTCGGTATGGCCTTTTTGACGGCCAAAACCCTTGACTTCAGTCACGGTCAGACCGGTCACACCGCACTCGGCCAAAGCCTCACGGACTTCTTCGAGCTTGAAAGGTTTGAGGATGGCTGTAATTTGCTTCACTGAATGGCTCCGTTGAGATTTTGAAATAGGTTGAAAGCTTACGCCCGAAATTGACTGGTGACAGGATAGCGCCAATCCTTGCCAAAGCTGCGGTGGCTAACCCGAATACCGATAGGGGCCTGACGCCGTTTGTACTCGTTGATCTTGATCAGGCGCGTGATGCGCTCGACTACCGCCGAGTCGAAACCAGCAGCCACCATACTGTCAATGCTTTCATCATTTTCCATGTAGCGCGTCAAGATGGCATCGAGCACCTCATAAGGTGGCAGGCTGTCTTGGTCGGTCTGGTCGGCACGCAGTTCTGCACTCGGCGGTCGCGTGATGATGCGCTCTGGAATCGGGCCATCACAGGTGCCGTAAGGGTTGTTATCGTTGCGCCAGCGCGCCAGCTTGAAGACCGTGGTTTTCAGCAAGTCTTTGATGACCGCAAAACCGCCGGCCATGTCGCCGTAGAGCGTGCAATAGCCGGTGGCCATTTCGCTCTTGTTGCCCGTAGTCAGCACGATGGAGCCGAACTTGTTCGACAGTGCCATGAGAAAGACGCCGCGAATCCGCGCCTGAATATTTTCTTCGGTCGCGTCTTCGGGCAAGCCCTTGAATTCGCCAGCCAAGGAAGCCGTGAAGGCCTCGAACTGAGGGGAGATTGAGATTTCGTCATAACGCACGTGCATGCGCTCGGCCATCTCACGCGCGTCAATCCATGAAATATCGGCGGTGTACGGCGACGGCATCATCACCGTGCGGACCTTGTCAGCCCCCAGCGCGTCCACCGCAATGGCCAACACCAAGGCCGAGTCAATGCCCCCTGACAGACCCAGAATCGCGCTTGGGAAGCGGTTCTTGCCAAGGTAGTCACGCACGCCCAGCACCAACGCGTCCCACAGGTCTGCTTCGATGCTGCGCGCAGGCGCCGTGTCGGCCGTCAGGGCCAGCGTGCCCGCCGACGTGCGCGTTGCCGCCACCTCAAACAGCGCTTCTTGAAAGCTCACCGCCCGGCCCGCCAGCGCGCCATCAGCTTGCACGGCAAACGAATGGCCTTCAAAAACAACTTCGTCTTGACCACCCACCAAGTGCGCGAACACCAGCGGCAAACCCGTGGCCAGCGCGCGTTGGCGCATCATGTCTTCGCGCTCGGCGCCCTTGCCTGCATGAAAGGGGGATGCATTGATGACTGCCAGCAACTCGGCACCAGCGTCCTTGGCCAACTGGGCCGGCTCGTCAAACCAAGCGTCTTCGCAGATCAACAAGCCCACTGAAATGCTGTCAGCCCCCTCGCCTACGTTAAAAACGCAGCTTCCTTGACCGGGCGTGAAGTAACGCCGTTCATCAAAGACTTGGTAGTTTGGAAGCTCGCGTTTGGCATAAGTGTGAGTCCGCCGTCCTTCCTGAAGAACATGTGCGGCGTTGCTGAGCTGCGGCACCGTCACGCTGCGAGTGCGCAGACCCAGTCCGGCATCGCCGCGGCTCGGGCTGCCGACCACCACGGCCAGCCCCTTTAACCCGGCCAACTCACGGGCTACAAAATCCACGGCATCATCGCAGGCTTGGATAAATGCTGGACGCAAAAAAAGATCTTCCGCGGCGTAACCGCAAATGGCCAGTTCGGGCGTCAGCACCAAGCGGACACCCTCGGCGTAGGCTTGGCTTGCGGCGTGAATGATTTTGCGGGCATTTCCCGTCATGTCGCCCACCACATAGTTCAGCTGGGCAACGCAAATTTTCAGTAGCATGGGCAGACAGACAATGAAAAAAGAGCCATTGAAAAATAACGTCAACGATTATGTCATTCGGGTTTTCGATTCGCCCCTAGTAGTCGATGCCCATGCGTGGGACGACTTGCTGGCGCAGCAAAACGTGGCTGGTACGCTAAACCCATTCATGCGACATGCCTACTTGGCAGCCATGCACGCCAGCGGCAGCGCTTCACCCGAGACCGGTTGGACGCCCCGTTTTATGGCGCTGTACGTCGGCGAGAAGCTGATGGCAGCTTGTGCGCTTTATCTTAAAGTCCACTCGTATGGCGAGTACGTTTTTGACTGGGCCTGGGCCAATGCCTACCAGCAACATGGCTTGGACTATTACCCCAAGGCCGTGGTGGCACCGCCCTTCACACCTGTGCCAGGCCCGCGCCTGTTGGCCCGCGACGCCGCATCACGCGTGATGTTGGTCAAGGCGCTGATGGCTTGGTGTGAAGCCGAACAACTGTCGTCGCTGCATTTGCTGTTTGCGGCAGATGACGACATCGCAGCTTGTGCCGAGGCGGGCCTCCTGCTGAGGCACACCATCCAATTCCATTGGAAGAATGTAGCCCCCACGCTTGTCGCTTCGCCTACTGCGCTGACCCCCGAGGGGGCTGGCCTTGCTTGGGGCTGCCCTGCGCTGCAGCCGTTGGCCACCACAAAATTTAAGGATTTCGACGAATTTTTAGCCACGTTGAATCAAGAGAAGCGCAAGAAAATACGTCAAGAACGGCGCAAAGTGGCTGAAGCGGGTGTGGTTTTTCGCTGGTCTCGAGGCGCTGACATCAGCGCTGAGGATTGGGATTTTTTCTACCGCTGCTACGAACGCACGTATCTCGAGCACGGCAATGCGCCTTACCTGAGTCGTGATTTTTTCGAGCACATGGCCAACACCATGCCAGAAAATTGGCTGCTGTTTGTGGCTGAACGGGATGGCGTGCCGATGGCCTGCAGCTTGATCGCCCTGAGTGCTGAAACGCCCACCAGCGATGGTCGGTCGACGCCCTCAGAGACTGCCCAAAAAACCGCTTACGGTCGCTATTGGGGTGCGCTTGAACGCGTTGACTGCCTGCACTTTGAGGCTTGCTATTACCAGCCCCTGCAGTGGTGCATCGCGCACGGTTTTGACAGCTTTGAGGGCGGTGCACAGGGCGAGCACAAAATGGCGCGGGCGCTGTTGCCGGTCAAAACCACCAGCGCGCATTGGTTGGCGCATCCTTCGTTTGCCGATGCCGTCGAGCGGTTTCTGGAGCGCGAAGGCCAAGGTATTGCCAATTACATGGAAGACTTGGAACGACGCAATCCCTTCAAGCAGACCCAGTAAATTTTCAGCGCAAACCCATCCACAGCGCAGCGCCTGCGGCAACCCCCACCAAGACCAGCGCGGCACCAAAGCGCGCTGTGCGCTTGCGCATGGCTTCGATGTGCTGAATCAATTGCGCATTTTGCTCGGCCAACGAGGTGATCAAGCGCGTTGACTCAGACAGTTGGTGCTGTAACTCGCCCACCACCGATTGCAAAGTTCCAATTTGCGTCTGCAAACTTCCCAGCGTTAAAAGCTCTGGCGGCTGCCGGGACTGCTCCTCTAAATCGGCAGCGTGATCAACCCCTTCCTTATTAGCCACTGAGCCCCACAGTTTTTTGGCCCCTGCAGCGACTTTTGGCGCATTACGCACCACCTCCGACCAGGGAACACTTTGCAGAACAGTCAACCAGCCTATAGCCATCGCAAAAACCTTTCAGGGACAATCAAAATACAGCACACCAATATAGCGCCAACTGAGCCATGACGTACCGAATGAAATCCATGCCATCCAACACAGGCCCACGGCCGTCCTACATCGTCCAACTGATCGACGACTCAGGCCTGAGCGCTGACCAGCGCGCTGCAGCTGAATTGCGCTTTCGCATGGCCCTTGAATTCGCCTTGGGTGGCCCCGAGTATGTCCTGCCATCTTTACAAGCCTACATGTTGGCACAAGCCCTGAACGAGCCGAACGAAGATGATGAAGCAGATGACTCAGCGGACAACTCAACCGGCGCAGACGATGACGAAACCGGCGGCACACAACAGATGATCACTCTCTGGGAAAAAGCCGAGAGTGACGCCATCCGCGCGGCGCTCAAGCCCTTGGGCAAGCGAATGGACGAGGCTCGCTTTGAGATCGTGCCGGTCAACATGTGACATGCGCGCAGCATGAAAAAAGCGCCTGCAACTCACGAGCAGCAGGCGCTTTTCAATGCAATGGGCCATCCAAAGATGGCTAAAAGAATCAGGCTTCTAGCGATTTGTGATAGGCGGCAATGCCGTCCATGATCTCTTTGTGGGCGGCTGTCGGGCCTTCCCAGCCTTCAATCTTCACCCACTTGCCTTCTTCCAAGTCTTTGTAGTGCTCAAAGAAATGGGCAATGGTTTTGAGGCGCAATGGATTCATGTCTTCCGGTTTTTGCCACTGGGTGTACAGCGAGCACTTCTTGTCGATGGGCACGGCCAAGACCTTGCCGTCTTCGCCGGCTTCGTCGGTCATTTTCAGAATGCCGATGGCACGGCACGTCACCACCACACCAGGGATCAGCGGCACGGGCGTGATCACCAGCACGTCGACCGGGTCGCCATCACCGCTCAGGGTTTTAGGGACGTAACCGTAGTTGGTCGGGTAATGCATGGACGTGCTCATGAAGCGATCCACAAAAATCGCACCCGATTCTTTGTCGACTTCATATTTCACCGGGTCGGCATTCATCGGGATCTCGATGATGACGTTGAACGACTCGGGGGCATTTTTACCGGGGGTTACTTTGGATAAAGACATGTATTAAAGGTACTGAAGGTACTTAGGAGTTGTTGATGAGGTGCCATCGCCACTGAAAAAGCGGCGGATTAATTAGTATTTACCCTCATTTTACTGATCCAGTCCTTACGGAAACTAAATTTGTCATGTTTTGGCGGTAAATTTGAAAGGTTGGCCAATCGCCTCCGGGTTTTTCTGGGGTTGAGGAAGCAACGCAAGGCGGTGTTCGCCCCGGCGTTGCACCGAAATCCTGAAGACAACAACTGGAGAAAACCTATGCTTGGCAACTCAGCGCTCATTTTGGCGCTAGCGTGTGGACTCATCGCCGTCGGTTACGGCGTCTGGGCTCGCAGCTGGATCCTGTCTCAAGACGCGGGCAACCCGCGCATGCAAGAAATCGCTGCCGCGATCCAAACAGGTGCGGCCGCTTATCTGGCCCGTCAATACACCACCATCTCCATCGTCGGCGCCGTCTTGGCCATTTTGATTGGCATTTTTCTGGACGTTCCCAGTGCCATCGGCTTTGTCGTGGGTGCGGTGCTGTCGGGCGCTTGCGGCTTCATCGGCATGAATGTCTCGGTGCGCGCCAATGTGCGCACAGCGCAGGCCGCCACGCGCGGCATTGGCCCCGCTCTGGACGTCGCCTTTCGCGGCGGAGCCATCACCGGCATGCTGGTGGTCGGCCTCGGTTTGCTGGGTGTCACCGGTTTTTACTGGTTTCTGGTCGGTAACGGCAACTACAACCCCGCCACCAATTTGGCTCAGTTGCTGAATCCGCTGATCGGTTTTGCCTTCGGCTCGTCGCTGATCTCGATCTTTGCGCGACTCGGCGGCGGCATTTTCACCAAAGGGGCCGACGTCGGTGCCGACTTGGTGGGCAAAGTTGAAGCCGGTATTCCGGAGGATGACCCGCGCAACCCGGCCGTGATTGCAGACAACGTCGGCGACAACGTCGGCGACTGCGCCGGTATGGCGGCCGACTTGTTTGAGACCTACGCCGTGACGCTGATTGCCACCATGGTGCTGGGCGCCCTGCTGATCACCAGCGCCGGCACCAACGCAGTGGTTTATCCACTGGCACTGGGGGCGGTCTCGATCATCGCGTCCATCATCGGTTGCTTCTTTGTCAAAGCCACACCCGGCATGACCAACGTCATGCCCGCGCTGTACAAAGGATTGGCTGTTGCCGGCGGCTTGTCGCTGATCGCCTTTTACTTTGTCACCACGTGGTTGATGCCTGACAACGCCATCAAGGCCGTTGGCAGCCAAATGGCCTTATTCGGCGCCTGCACCGTCGGCTTGGTGTTGACCGGTGCGCTGGTCTGGATCACCGAGTACTACACCGGCACGCAGTACCCTCCGGTCAAGCACATTGCCCAGTCATCGACCACGGGCCACGGCACCAACATCATTGCCGGTCTCGGCGTGTCTATGCGCTCGACGGCCTGGCCGGTGGTGTGTGTCTGCATCGCTATCTGGGTGTCCTACCAACTGGCCGGTCTGTACGGCATTGCCATTGCCGCAACGTCGATGCTCAGCATGGCCGGTATTGTGGTGGCGCTTGACGCGTATGGCCCGATCACCGACAACGCCGGTGGCATCGCCGAGATGGCCGACATGCCGGCCAGCGTGCGCGCTGTGACCGACCCGCTGGACGCTGTCGGCAACACCACCAAGGCGGTGACCAAAGGCTACGCCATCGGCTCAGCCGGCTTGGCCGCGCTGGTGCTGTTTGCCGACTACACGCACAAGCTCGAAGCCTACGGCAAAGCCATCACCTTCGACTTGAGCAATCCGATGGTCATCATCGGCCTCTTCATTGGCGGCCTGATTCCCTACCTGTTCGGGGCCATGGCGATGGAAGCCGTGGGCCGCGCAGCCGGTTCGGTGGTGGTCGAAGTGCGGCGCCAGTTCCGCGATATCAAGGGCATCATGGAAGGCACCGGCAAGCCGGAGTACGACACCTGCGTCGACATGCTGACCAAAGCTGCGATCAAGGAAATGATGATCCCTTCGCTGCTGCCCGTCGTGGTGCCGATTCTGGTCGGTCTGCTGCTGGGTCCCGCCGCTTTGGGTGGCTTGCTGATGGGGACCATCGTCACCGGGCTGTTTCTGGCGATCTCGATGTGCACGGGCGGCGGCGCCTGGGACAACGCCAAGAAATACATTGAAGACGGCCACCACGGCGGCAAAGGCTCTGAAAGCCACAAGGCCGCCGTCACCGGTGACACCGTGGGTGACCCCTACAAAGACACTGCTGGCCCGGCCATCAATCCGTTGATCAAGATCATCAACATCGTGGCCCTGCTGATCGTGCCGCTGATGATGAAGTTCCACAGCTGATTACACGTTCGTTCACCCGTTAAAAAGCCCGCTTGATGCGGGCTTTTTTATGCGCTGAACTCAGGCAATCTTGAGCACTTGAAGCGGCGCTCGACTTTGGTCGTTGTTGAGGTGAACGAATTTTTTGAGCAGCCGGCTGAACTCCACGTTTTCTTCCTGCGAGAGATTGGCCAGCATCTTGTCACGCAGTTCATAAATAGAAGGCGCCATGCTGGTCAAAACCGCTTCGCCATCAGCCGTCAAAACCAAGCGACGGCGGCCCCGCGGCAAGACCTCGCGCTGTATCCATCCCTTGGCCTCCAACCGCACGGCCATGTCTGCTGTGGTGGACTTGTCCAAGGCCACCAAACCCGCCAGGGTCAGTTGGTCAATGCCGGGGGCTTCTTGCAGCATCCGAAGCACCGCGTATTGCGTCGGCGTGATGTCCATGTGGGTGGTTTCACGAAACATGGACACCGAGATTTGCTGCGCCCGCCTGATCAAATGACCCAGCTGGTCGTAAAGATCCAAGTCAACGCCGCTGTTCATAGGGTCTGACACAACTGGCATGCTGACTAAATGTCTAACACCAAACGCGCCGATTTTGAACGCGAGCAGCAAGGCAAAAATTGATCGTTGGCGGCCTGCTCTTCAGGCGTCAAGTACATGTCCCGGTGATCGGGCACGCCCTCTATGACGCGGGTCAGGCAGGTTCCGCAGACGCCCTGTTCGCACGAGCTGAGAATCTCGACACCCGCAGCAGCCAGCGCATCCAGAATCGTCTGTTCTTTCCCCACGGTGACGATCTTTCCCGAGCTAGCCACCTGCACCTCAAAGGTTTCATCGGTGGCGACAGGCGACACATCCGCACCAAAAAACTCACAGTGCAGCTGTGCTTCGTTCCAGCCACTGCTGCGTGCGGTGTCCAAAACAGCATTCATGAAACCCTTCGGACCACAGACATACAGGTGAACGCCGGCTTCAGGCTTGGCCAGCAGTTTGGCGATGTCGAGCTTATTTTCTGGCGTGGCATCGTCAAAATAAAACCTGACTTTAGGAGCCAGTCCGGACTCCGAGATTCGCGTCCGAAAAGCGGTGCGCACAGCAGACCGCGTGCAGTAATGCATCTCAAAATCTGCGCCCGTAGCGGTCAGCCGCTCGGCCATGCACAAAATAGGCGTCACCCCGATGCCACCCGCCAGCAGCACATGCCGCTGGGCCTCATGCGCCAGCATGAAGTGGTTTTTAGGCGCGCTGATGTGCAATGCATCGCCGACCTTGACCTGCTCGTGCATGGCTTTGGAGCCACCGCGAGAGTTGGCGTCTTTCAGCACCGCGATCTGGTAACGGTGGTTTTCACCGGAGCTGTTGCACAGCGAGTACTGGCGAACCAAGCCGTCTGGCAAGTGCACATCCACATGCGATCCGGCAGAAAACGCCGGCAACGGTTGGCCGTCTGCGGCCACCAATTCAAAGCTGTCGATGTCCAAGGCTTCGGTATTTTTTTTGGCGACCCGAACGGTCAAAGTTGCATTCAGCACAGTGACTCCTCAAGCGTTCGAGTCAGGGGTTTGGCCTTCTGCCACCAGCAGCCTGTGAATCACCTTGCGGGACTGAATGCCGCCGGTGTCAATATTCAGCTTCAACAGTTTGCGCTGCGGCCAGGTAGTCAGGTTTTTCTGCTGGCGCTCCAGCATTTCCATGTCTTCACTGAAGATTTTTCCTTGGCCTTCACGAATAGCAGCGGTCAAGGCCGCGTCATCCGGCTTGAACTTGCGGGCCATGCCCCAGAAATACCAAATCGACGTTTCCGTCTCGGGTGTGATGAAGTCGGTGACGATGCTGTAGACCTTGTGCTCAGCCGGTGCGTTGTAGCCGTCGTGCCCCAAGTGCGCCACGCCGACCTCGATCATCACGTTGCTGGGCGGGCTGAAGCGGCAGACCTGCCAGCGATCGACCAGCACGTCGTCAGCCAAATGGTTGCCGCGCAAAGCGAGCTTCCAAAACGGCGGTGGCTCCACAGATGACATGAAGCGACTGGTCACCACCTTGTCGCCGTCAACCGTGGTTTTGCAGGGCGTCTCGTCAATTTCCCGCTGGCCAATGCTGTTGGCGTGCACATAAGTCTCGTGGGTCAAGTCCATCAGGTTGTCGACCATCAGCCGGTAATCGCAATTGATGTGGTACATGCCACCGCCAAAAGCCCAGTCCGGGTCGCCATGCCAGTCTTGCACCGGGATGGTGCTGATGTCCGCCAGGCCCGCCTCCCCCGGCCACACCCAAATAAAACCGTAACGCTCTTCAACCGGGTAACTGCGGTTCGACGGAAAGCCTTGCACCCGCTGCCCCGGCATGCCCAAGGTCTTGCCCTCGCAGCCCATTTCCAAGCCGTGATAACCGCAAACCAATCGGCCCTCTTTGACGAATCCAAGCGACAGCGGCGCACCCCGATGCGGGCAGAAGTCTTCTAGCGCGGCCACTCGATTTTCAGGACCGCGAAAAAACACGATCCGCTCGCCGCAAATCATGCGACCCAAGGGCTTGGCCGCCAGTTCGTCAGCGGTTGCGGCCACGTACCAAGCATTTTTAGGGAACATAAAAACCTTCTATCAACATAAATGAGATTGGCATCAACGGAGACACGGCGCAATTTGTCTCGCCAGCCGCATCAGTCACACCCTGGGAGGAAATGGCATATCACGATAAGTATACGGAACCTGGTGATGGTTTAGAGCCCGTTGATTCGCAGCTAGGGGAAGGGTAAGTCCGAGCCCTCAATGAATGCCAATTCCACAATAATCGCAGCAACTGATCATTACAACGACCCCGCAGCAGGCCCTCCCCATGAATAGAATACACCCGCGATTTTTTGCTTTATGTCAAGGCTGTGTGTCTATTTTGGTTTTGCTTACAGCTGTTCTGGCGCATGCCCAAGACTACCCGAACAAACCTGTTCGCATCCTTGCACCTTCGGCCTCCGGAGGCGGCTTTGACCTCGTCGCACGGGTCTTGGGGGCCAAGTTGTCCGAGCAAATGGGGCGACAGTTCTTCATTGAAAACCGCTCAGGTGGCGGCACCCTGCTCGGCACGCAAACAATCGCCCGAGCACCCGCAGATGGCTATCACATAGTGGTGGGTGGCCTGTCCAATATGGCGCTCAACATGGGCCTGTACAAACAACCTGGTTACGACCCACTGAGCGACTTCATCCCACTGCGTCTAGTGGTGTCGCATTCTTATACGCTGGTCGGACGCAATGACTTGCCCTTCAACACCGTCAAAGAAATGATGAGCTATGCCCGTGCGCACCCAGGGAAACTTAACTTTGGCACCAGTGGGCCTGGAACGGGACAGTACATCCTGGCATCCTTGATGCGTGGTCTGGGCAAGTTAGATCTGGAACTGGTACCCTACAAAGGCGCCCAACCCGTGTACTTGGATCTGCTCGGTGGCCGTGTCGATTTGTTTTTTGACAACTCCACCACGACCCGGACTTTTCTTGAGTCTGGACAATTGAAACCGTTTGCGGTGTCCAGCCGTGAGCGTGCGCCGGATGCACCTCAAATTCCCACCTTGCTAGAGACGGGGGTGATTGACCTTGAGATGGAAACCTGGTTTGGCCTGTTTGTCCCGGCAAAGACACCGGCCGCGATTGTGGATCGGCTACGCAAAGAGATCGACATCGCCATGCAATCCCCTGACGTCCGAAAAAAATTACAACAAGGCAGCGGTCGAATATTGCAACTCAATACGATGGAGACGGAGGCCATGCTCAAGTCTGAAGTCAGCAAATGGCCGCGACTATTGCGCACCGTCGGCATCACTCAGGAATAACGCAGCAACATGCAAAACCTGATTGAAAAATTGACCATCACCGACGTGGTTCAAAGCTGGGCCATGTACCGGGACATGGGTGATTGGGAGCGACTTCGCAGCACAGTCCATGCCGACGCCACCATGACGGCAACTTGGTACAACGGTGGTTTTGAAGGCTTCATTGAAGCCTTGCAGGCGTCATGGCGTAAAGGTTCTCGCTCACAGCATTTTGTGGGTTCCACCGTGGTGGATATTCAGGGTGCAAAAGCGGTTGCCCAGACACGCATGTCAATTTTGGTCAGGGGCATGCTCGACGACCAAGCAGTTGACGTCACCAGCGTGGGGCGTTTTTTTGATTGCGTTGAAAAACGTGGCGGCACGTGGCGCATTGCCAAGCGCTGCGTCATCTATGAAAAAGACCGGATGGACCCGGTCAACCCACAAGCCTCGCTGTCTCTTGATTCAACGTTACTTGAAAAATTCCCAGAAGGCTACCGTCACTTGGCCTACCTTCAAACCAAGGCCGGGGGAGATGTCAACCCTGATTTGCCCACCGCCAGCGGCCCCGCTTTAGATCAACTTCTTGCCCAAGCAAACACTTGGCTCCATGCGTCTTGAAAGGTCAACACAACGATGTACGCCCACTTGAATAACTGCCATTGCGACATTGCCAACCCACCACGACGCGGCTTTCTGTCAGGCTTACTTGCCGCCGGGGCGGCATCAGCGCTGGCGGGCTGTCAAACGGGTTTGAGCAGCACTGCCAACCTGAGTCCAGGCCAGCCGCATCGCATCGACATCCATCACCATATCGTGCCACCTCGGTATGCGGCGGAGCTTAAGCGTCTGGGGGGTGGTGGAGCGCCCAGATGGTCGCCGCAAATGTCGATTGAAGACATGGATAAAAACGGCATCGCCACGTCGGTTGTGGCGTTGATGCAGCCAGGTGCATTTTTGAGTGATGTGCCCACCGATCAACGACTGGCGCGCGAATCCAACGAGTATGCGGCGCAGATGGCCCGTGACTACCCGGGTCGATTTGGCTCCTTTGCCACCTTGCCGCTGATGGACGTGCCAGGCAGCCTGCGAGAAATTACATACGCTTTTGACACCCTGAAAGCGGACGGTATTGGCCTGATGACAAGCTATGGCGAAAAGTACCTCGGCGACAAACATTTCTGGCCGATCTGGGAAGAGTTGAATCGCCGTAAGGCCGTTATTTACACCCACCCATTGATGGCCGCATGCTGCCGCAATTTGGTCGACGGCTTGCCCAACTCGTCGCTGGAGTTTGCTGCCGACACCTCCCGCACCATCGCAAGCTTGCTGTTCAGTGGCGCGGCCAATCGCTTCCCGGACATTCGCTGGATTTGGTCCCACAGCGGTGGCACCATGCCGTTTTTATGGAGCCGTTTCACCCGCCAAGAAACAGACATGAAAGACCAAGCCAAGCTGGTCTTACCCAGGGGTGTACTCGCTGAAGTCCAGAAGTTTTATTACGACACCGCACAGGGTCATCATGAAGGTGCGATGGCCGCCTTGCGGGTGCTGGTGCCGCCATCTCAAATCTTGTTTGGCACCGACTACCCTTATCGCCCCGGTGAAGAAGTTCGCCAGGGCTTGGCAGATCGAAGTTTCACTGCTTCTGAGCGTCAAGCCATTGACCGCGGCAATGCCCTGCGACTGATGCCGCAATTGGCACATCGCTCTACAACTCTGGCTTAATTAATACAAGGACTCCCCATGGGTGAAGCTTTTCACATTCCAAACACGCGCAAGCCCGACTATCCGATTGATCCACTCTTCACCACGCGCTGGTCGCCACGCGCCTTTGCCGA
>CANCCE010000008.1 GCA_947374505.1 Comamonadaceae bacterium
GAGAACGGGTTGATCAAATCGGTGGGCGCATAGACCGCACCGCAGACCTCGCAGTTGTCGCCGTACTGGTCTTTGGCGTGGCATTTCGGGCATTCGCCTTTGATGAAGCGGTCCGGCAGGAACATGTTCTTTTCGGTGTCAAAGAACTGCTCAACGGTTTTGGTTTCAATCAAGGAACCTTGCGGGTTGTCACGCAGGTCGCGGTAAATTTGCCGGGCCAGCGCATGGTTCTCCGGCGAATCGGTGGAGCTCCAGTTGTCGAAGCTGATGTGAAAGCCGTCCAGATAAGGCTTGCGGCCGGCAGCAATATCAGCCACAAACTGTTGCGGCGTTTTGCCCGCTTTTTCGGCGGCAATCATGATGGGTGCGCCGTGGGCGTCGTCGGCACCGACAAAATTCACCTCATGGCCCTGCATTCGCTGAAAACGGACCCAGATGTCGGCCTGGATGTACTCCATGATGTGGCCGATGTGGAAGTTGCCGTTGGCATACGGCAGGGCAGTGGTGACAAAAAGGCGGCGCTGGGACATAAACATCTTTATTGGGCTAAGCCGGGATTTTATGTCGTTGGGCGGGCGCTTAGCCCTTCGGCCTGTGCGGCCGAGGTGCGGGCGTTAGACTTCGCCCCAGACTTTTAAGAAAGTCCGCAGGCTTGGCCTCCGCGGCACTTTTCAGACCTTTCAGATCTTTTTTGCCCTACAGCGGCACCCCTCAAACCGGAGATTGATTTCATGGCGGCAGAACAACAACTTACCCAGCAAGTGATTTTTAACGCGCTACAGACGGTCATCGACCCGAACACGGGCAAAGACTTTGTCAGCACCAAAGCGGTTAAAAATCTGCAGCTGACCGACGGTGACGTGGCCTTTGACGTTGAATTGGCTTACCCCGCCAAGAGCCAACTGGCTGGTTTTCGCAAGCAGCTGATCGCCGCCGTCAAGGCCGTGCCGGGCGTCAACAACGTCTCGGTCAATGTGTCGTTCAAGATCTCCAGCCACAGCGTGCAGCGTGGCGTGCAACTGCTGCCCAATGTGAAAAACATCATTGCCGTAGCGTCGGGCAAGGGCGGCGTCGGCAAAAGCACCACCGCGGTTAATTTGGCCTTGGCCTTGGCTGCTGAAGGCGCCAGCGTCGGGCTGCTGGATGCCGATATTTACGGCCCCAGCCAGCCGATGATGATGGGCATTGAAGGTCGTCCTGAAAGTGTCGACGGCAAAAACATGGAGCCGATGGAAAACTACGGCATTCAAGTTATGTCGATCGGCTTTTTGGTGGCCCAGGACGAAGCCATGATCTGGCGGGGCCCGATGGCGACGCAGGCGCTGGAGCAGCTGCTGCGCCAGACCAACTGGAAAGACCTCGACTACCTGATCGTCGACATGCCGCCCGGCACCGGCGACATTCAGCTGACGCTGAGCCAGCGCGTGCCGATGACGGGTGCCGTGATCGTCACCACGCCGCAAGACATTGCTTTGTTGGACGCCAAAAAAGGCATCAAAATGTTCGAAAAAGTTGGCGTGCCGATTCTCGGCATTGTTGAAAATATGGCGGTGCATGTGTGCAGCAACTGCGGTCACACCGAGCATATTTTTGGTGAAGACGGCGGCAAGAAAATGGCCGCTGACTACGGCATGGACTACCTCGGTGCACTGCCGCTGGACATGCAAATTCGCCTGCAGGCCGACAACGGCCGACCCACCGTGGTGGCCGACCCAGATGGCGATGTGGCTGGTATTTACAAAGCCGTAGCGCGCAAAGTGGCGGTATCGATTGCCGCTAAGAATAAAGACTTTTCGTCGAAATTCCCGACCATCACCATTTCTAAAAACACCTGAGTAACAATGGCTGTTGTATGAAAAAACAAGCCATTCACTGAGATGAAAACTTCGACATCAGCCGCCAAGAGAGCCAGATGAAAATTTTTTATGGTTGGCGGATGGTGGGTGCGGCTTGTGGCATCCAGTTTTTGCTGGGTGCTTTGCTGTTGCAGACTTTTGGTTTGTACATTGCGGTTTTGTCGGAAGAAATGGGCTGGAGCAAAACCACGTTGTCCGGCGCCGCGGCCCTGCAGTCGGCTGAGTCAGCCATCATCGGGCCTTTGCTCGGTTGGTTGATGGACCGCTGGGGTCCGCAATCCATCATTCGTTGGGGTATTGTGATTCTGAGCGCGGGGCTCTTGTTGTTGAGTCAAGTTGACTCCGTCAGCACTTTTTATCTCAGCGCTATTTTGATGGCGATTGGCGCTAGTTTGAGTGGCTATTTCCCACTCTCCGTCGCCATCGTTCACTGGTTTCAAAAACACCGTGGCCGTGCGCTGTCCTTTATGAGTCTCGGGCTTGCCATGGGCGGTCTGGTGGTTCCCGCTATGGCGTGGTCTATGCATCATTGGGGCTGGCGCGTCACAGCCGCAGCTTCAGGCATTCTGGCGCTTGTGGTCGGCTTGCCGCTGGCACGCATGATCCGCCGCCGCCCTGAGGACCACGGCGAATTTGTCGATGGCATTCGGCCTGAAGATGGGGCGCCAGAGTCGGTTGTTTTGAATGCCTCAGGGCAGCAAGAATTTTCACTCCGTGAAGCCCTCCACACGCAAGCTTTCTGGTTGCTGGCGATCGGTCACGGGCTGGCCTTGATGGTGGTTACCTCCGTCAATGTTCATGCCATCTCCCACATGAAGGAGGGACTCGGTTACACCGTCGCAGCGGCGGGCTGGGTCATCATGATGATGACGTTCAGTCAACTGATGGGTGTGCTGCTAGGTGCCGTGATCGGTGACCGGTTTGAAAAGAGAAAAGTGGCGGCGCTGTGTATGTTGTCGCATTCGGTCGGTTTGCTGTTTCTGACTTATTCAGGTTTCATCCAGGGTCTGGTTGCATTCGCGATGTTTCATGGTTTGGCTTGGGGCTTGCGCGGTCCTTTCATGCAGGCGATCCGGGCCGATTATTTTGGCCGCAGTGCCATCGGCGCGATCATGGGTATTTCCGCCGCGATCATCGCCGTGGGTCAAATGGCGGGTCCGATGGTGGCCGGCTTGTTGGCTGACCTGACGGGTGACTACCGGCTAGGCTTTACCGTGCTGTCGATCTTGGCGGCGCTGGGGTCGGTATCGTTCATGCTGGCGAAAAAACCGGTTCGGGCGGTCTTGGCTTAGTGGTGAAACAACTACTCGACCAAGGCCACTGATTTCACCTGCGCCCAGACCTGCATGCCAGGTGCCAGTTGCAACTCATTCACCGCACGTGAGGTGACACGCGCCAGCAGAACCGACTGACCGCACAGCAGCTGGATCAAAGTCTGTGAGGCATGCGTGTCCAGAACGACCGCTTGGACCACGCAGGGCAGCAGATTCTGGATGCTGGTGTGGCTGGGTTTGGCGAGGGCGATGCTGACATCGCGCGCCAACACCCGAACGCGCACCTGTCGTCCCAGCGGTAGACCGGTGTCACGGACCCAGAGGCTGCCACCGTTGAACTTCAGCTGCGCCAGTTGCCAGCGCTCGTCACGTTCTTCGACAGTTGCTGACAAAAGCGCACCGGCATCGTCACCCAGGACCACGGGCATATCGAGCCCGGCCAAGACATGGGCTACCGGGCCGCAGGCCTTGACTTGGCCCGCGTCCAACACCACCAAGGTGTCTGCCAGTCGGGCCACTTCGTCCGAGGAATGCGTGACGTAGAGCATGGGGATTTTCAACTCATCACGCAGCCGCTCCAGCCAAGGCAGGATGTCTTGGCGCCGGGCGTGGTCAAGTGCGGCCAGCGGTTCATCCAGCAGCAGCAAGCGGGGTTGTGTCGCCAGTGCGCGCGCAATCGCTACGCGCTGACGCTCACCGCCAGACAATTGAGTGGTCTTACGCTCCAGCAGCGCACTAATGCCCAGCAAGTCGATGGCTGCGCCCAAAGCCGAGGCGTCGGCCGCACCCTTGATACGCTTCAAGCCAAACTGCAAATTGCCCCGTACATTCAAGTGCTCAAATAAGCTGGCTTCTTGAAACACATAACCCAGCGGGCGTTGCCAGGTCGGCAGATAGACACTGGCGGCGTCGTCTTGCCAGGTCTCGCCGGCAATCGACACCAGCGCGCCCGGCGTGCGCTCCAGACCCGCCACGCAGCGCAGCAAGCTGGTCTTGCCCGAGCCGGACACACCAAACAACACCGTGATGCCTCGGCCCGGCAATTCAAGGTCGACATCCAAAACAAAGTCGGCTCTATTGAGCTTGAGACGGATACGGCTAGGCAACGCACCCTCGTCATTGCGAGCGCAGCGCGGCAATCCATGAACCGGTGGATTGCCGCGCTGCGCTCGCAATGACGACGTGTCGAGAGCTGCGCTCACGTCATCACCTGCGTATTTTTGCGGTTCATCAGGGACAGGCCCAACAACACCGCAAAGGCAAACACCAACATGCCGCCGGCCAGCCAATGGGCCTGCGCGTATTCCATGGCTTCCACATGGCCGTAAATCTGCGTCGAGACCACGCGGGTCTTGTCGGGGATGTTGCCGCCAATCATCAGCACCACGCCAAACTCACCAATGGTGTGGGCAAAACTCAAAATGGCCGCAGTGATAAAACCGGGCTTGGCCAGCGGCAGCGCCACGCTGAAAAAAGCATCGATCGGTCGCGCCCGCAAGGTGGCGGCGACCTCCATCGGGCGCTCGCCGATGGCTTCAAACGCATGCAAAATCGGCTGCACCGCAAACGGCATGGAGTAAATGACCGAGCCCAGCAAGAGGCCCGCAAACGTAAAAGACAGCGTGCCCCAACCCATCGCTTGCGTGAACTGACCGATAGGCCCGTGCGGCCCCAGTGCCACCAACAAATAAAAGCCCAGCACGGTCGGTGGCAAGACCAGCGGCAGTGCCACCACCGCGGCAATCGGCCCGCGCCACCAAGATTTGGAGCGCGCCAGCCACCAGGCGATCGGCGTGGCGATGATGAGCAACAACACCGTGGTCAGGCTGGCCAGTTCCAGCGTCAGCCAGATGGCAGACAGCGCGTGGCGATCAAACTCCGGCAAGGTCAAAAAACTCATAGGTCGTAGCCGTAGGCGCGGATGATGGCGCGCGCTTTGTCACCCTGAAGATAGGTCATCAGGGCGGTGGCCGCTACATTGTCTTTGCCCGTCTTCAGCAACACCGCGTCCTGCTGAATCGGCGCATGAAAACTAGTCGGAACAATCCAGGCCGAGCCCTGTGTGAGTCGTCCGTCCGCAAACACCTGGGACAAGGCGACAAAGCCAAGCGCGGCGTTTTCGCTCGCTACAAACTGCAAGGTTTGGGCGATATTGGAGCCTTCTACCAACTTGGGTTTCAGCTGTGCCAGCAAGCCAAGTTTTGTGAGGGTCTGCATGGCGGCCGCACCGTAAGGCGCCAGCTTGGGATTGGCTATCGCCAATTTTTCGAAACCGCCTTGGCGCAAGACATCGCCTTTGTCATCGACCAAACCGGGCTGTTTGCTCCACAACACCAGTTTGCCGATGGCGTAGGTGAAGCGGGCGCCAACCACGCCCAAGCCTTCTTTTTCAAGGCGTGCGGGGGTCTCGTTGTCGGCCGCCAGCAGCACCTGAAAGGGCGCACCGTTTTTGATCTGCGCATAAAAACCACCGGTCGCGCCAAAGGCCAGCAGGGCCTTGTGGCCGGTGTCGGCCTCAAAAATCTTGGCGATCTTTTGCATCGGTGTCGTGAAGTTGGACGCCACCGCGACACTGACTTCGGCGGCAGATGCTGGCGAGGCGACAGCGCACAGGGCTAAGCTCAATAGCAGAGCAGCCAGCGGAAAATACCTTGTCAGTCTTGTCAGTCTTGTCAGTCTTGTGAGGCTTGCCATCATTTGGCGATCATTCTAAAGGTCGCTCTGACGCACTGAGCGACGCTCCCCTTTCGGACAGGCCCGTCTTAGTTTTGCACCAACTCAGCCCCAATTCCTGCCGCATCAAGCCGTGTAAAAGTCGTGTTGTGGCGGTCGGTGAGCGGCCCGCCGCCGGGAATCACCTCGCCTTGCGGGCCGTAGCCAATGGCTTTGAACTTCCACAGTCCATTGATCAATTTCAAATTCCCCACATGCTGGCCGTGCACATCCAGCAGTTGGCAGCTGCCGTCGTTGATGGGTTTGAGGGTGAAAGGTGTCATGGTGAAGGTGCTGGGCGGCAATGGCGTGGACGCCTAGATTAACCCTAAGCGCCAAGACCCCGTGCACCATGGGTGGGCACCGTTCGCCGTACACTCCGTCCCCCATGTCTGGATTTGTTTTGTATTCCCCCGCGATGCCCGGGTCGCCAGAAGCCGCTTCGTTGACGGCTGTGGAAGTCGTGCGCCGGCCGTTCACGCAGGTGGCGGTGGTCATGCAGCGTGAACGCATCGACAACCGCTGGCAGCCTTGGCGTTGGAGCCTGTCTGAAATCATTCCGTATGAGGATGGTTTTGGCACGCAGCCGCGGCTGCTGCTCAAAGACGAACAAGAAGAGCGCTGGCTGCATCCGGGCTTCACGGTTGAGCTGTTCACCGACGACGCCGAGGGCTATCACCTGAATCTGACGACCGATCATCCTTGCTTTTGGGTGGTCTGGCGCATGGAAGAAGAGCCCGCCATCAGCGATGAGTGCATTGCGGTGCCGCAGACAGTGACGCTGAGTTACAACGACGCGGGTCGTTGGCTCGACGCGCAAGAGACCGTCGAGCAAGTGCCTGCGCCTGTTGAGGTGCTGAGCTGGATGCAGGCCTTTGTCGACAAACACCATGTGCTGGAGCTCAAGCGGCGCAAGCGCCCGGACAGCTTCAAGTCCTTGCAAGACCGTTTTGGCAATCCGGCGCGGGTCAGCACCGACAAAATACGGGGACCTAGCCATGGCTGAAGGTGCAGACGGCTTTCTGGGGCGCTGGGCGCGCCGTAAAAACGATGCGTTGCAAGGCAAGCCGCTGGACGAGCCGACGCCGGCTGCGGCGGTGTCCCCCGCTGGCGCGCTGCTGCCGGCCGCCGCCAAGGCTGCAGGCGCCGACGCGGCTCTTCCGACCGAACCGAAGGCCAAGCCAGCGTCTGACGCCAAACCCGCCGAGCCTGCGGAACCCATCAAGCAGCTGTCGTTGGATGACGTCAAAGACCTGACCAAAGAGTCCGATTTCAAGCCTTTCATGGGCCGTGGCGTCGAGCCCGGCGTGCGCAACGCCGCCATGAAAAAGCTGTTCGCAGACCCGCACTTCAACGTGATGGATGGGCTGGATATTTACATCGACGATTATTCGAAACCCGACCCGTTGCCGCTGTCGATGCTGCGGCAAATGACCAGTGCCAAGTTCCTCAATCTCTTTGACGATGATGAGGAAGACGCGAAAAAAGCCAAAGAGACGACAGATGCTGCCGCCGTGGCCCAAGACGCCGAGCCAACGCGGGAAACCGGGCAGACGCCGGCCGAAGTTTCAGTGGCACAGTCAGAACCAGCGCCAGAAGCGCTGGCTGCCTTGCCTAAGCCCGATACAGACCCCCAGCCGGAAGCGCTCGTGCCTTCCGGTATTCGCCAGGAAGACCATGACCACATTGATTTGCGACTGCAACCAGACCATGCCGCTGAAAGCCCAGACACTGGGCGCAGTGCTGCATGAAGAGCTGACGCTGCATTCGGCCCTGTGCCGCCGTGAGGCCGGGGCGTTTCAAAAAGCCATTCAATCCGGTGACGACGTGGTGGTCGCCTGCACCCAAGAAAAGCGTTTGTTTGCCGAACTCGGCAAAGAGACTGTTGGCGCGGTGTCGCCCATCAAGTTTGTGAACATCCGCGAGACCGGCGGCTGGAGCAAAGACGCTGCCAACGCCATGCCCAAAGTGGCTGCGCTGCTGGCCGCCGCGCATCTGCCGGATGCTGAACCAGTGACCACCGTGACCTATAAAAGCACCGGTCGCCTGCTCATCGTCGGCCCGGTTGACCAAGCTGAGCAAGTGGCGGCCATGCTGTCTGACACGCTCAGCGTGACGATTTTTGCGCAAGGTGTATCAGCCCAAAATGGCGCACTGCCACCTGCGCAAGAGCGCCAGTACCCGGTCATCAGCGGTGAGGCATTGCAGCTCAAGGGCTGGCTAGGCGCCTTCGAGTTGAACTGGAACAAAACCAACCCGATAGACCTCGACCTGTGCACCCGCTGCAACGCCTGCGTCGCCGTTTGCCCTGAAGGCGCAATTGACCTGAGTTACCAAGTTGACAGCAACAAATGCACCTCGCACCGCGACTGCGTGGCGGTTTGCAAAGTGGCTGGCGCAATAGACTTCACGCGCGCGCCACAAGCTTTGACAGAGGCCTTTGACTTGGTGCTCGACCTCGGCACCAAGCCACTGATCACGCTGCATGCGCCGCCGCAAGGCTATTTCGCCTTGCCGGGCTTTGTCGGTTTGGCCACGCCCGGTTTGCTGCCGACCGTGGTGAAGCTGCGCGACATGGTCGGGGAGTTTGAAAAACCCAAGTTTTTTGCCTACAAACAAAAAATCTGCGCCCACAGCCGCAACGAAACCGTCGGCTGCAATGCCTGCGTCGACATCTGCTCGGCAGGGGCGATCAGCAGCGAAAAGAACCGCCAGCAAATCAAGGTCAATCCGAACCTGTGCATCGGCTGCGGTGCCTGCACCACGGTCTGCCCGACGGGCGCACTGACCTACGCTTACCCGCGCGCTAGCGAACAAGGCGTTCGCCTGAAAACCTTGTTGAGCACTTACACCCGAGCCGGTGGTCAAGACGCCAGCTTGCTGTTCCACAGCCAAGGCAGCGGCCAACAAGCCATTGAAGCCTTGGGCCGTGCCGCGCAGTTGGGTTCAGCCCAAGGCGTGCCCGCCAGCATGATCCCGCAGGCCTTGTGGCACACCGCCAGCGTCGGCATCGACCTTTGGCTCAGCGCTATTGCGCTAGGCGCACGGCAAGTGGCGGTGCTGGTGACGGACGAAGAAGCGCCCGACTACCTGACTGGTTTGACCGCGCAAATGAAGGTCGCCCAAACCATTCTCACGGGGCTGGGTTACAGCGGCACTCACTTTCATTTGGTCAAGGCGCCCGGTGCGCTGAATGCCCACAGCGTGGCCGCACTCGACGCCAGCTTGCAGGCGATTGGCAAAGCCAAAGCTGCCGGTCCTGCCGTTGCCGCGCGATTTGCGGTCGCACAAGAAAAACGCAGCACGCTCGACATGGCGCTCGACCATTTGATGACGCAAGCGCCCGCCCCGTTGCCTGAAGCCATTGAGCTGCCCGCGTTAGGTTCCCCTTTCGGCAGCTTGATCGTCAACAAAGACAGTTGCACGCTCTGCCTGAGCTGCGTCAGCGCCTGCCCGGCCAGTGCGCTGCAAGACAACCCCGAGTTGCCGCAGCTCAAATTCATCGAGAAAAACTGTGTGCAGTGCGGCCTGTGCGTCAGCACCTGCCCGGAAGACGCCATCACCCTGCAGCCGCGCCTGCTGCTGACGTCTGTGCGCAAAGAGGCGAGGGTGCTGAACGAGACTCAGCCCTACGCTTGCATTCGCTGTGCCAAGCCGTTTGGCACGCTCAAGGCCATCGAGTCGATGTTGGGCAAACTCTCCGGGCACGCCATGTTTCAGGGCGCTGCGGCTGACCGTTTGAAGATGTGTGGCGACTGCCGCGTCATCGACATCTACTCGGCTGAGAATGAAATCAAAATCACCGACATCCGCTAAATCAAGTTCAGTTCAGTGAAGAAGTACCCGTATGCAACCCGCCATCCTCATTCCGTCAACGCTTGACGAAGAAACTGCCCGCGCTGAGATCTACGGTCTGCTGGCAGCGCTTTTTTACACGGCTCCAACGCCGGCGTTGTGGGACAACCTGCGCGCTGCGGTCACCGAAGCACCGGCTGCTGGCGCTTTGTTAGAGGCCAGTTGGGGTGAGGTGGTGGCGACCGCCCGTACCATGTCTGTGGAAGAAGTTGCCGAAGAATACGACGCTCTTTTTGGCGGCGTTGGCAAACCGGCCGTGTATTTGTACGGTTCCCATTACCTGAGCGGTTTTCTGAACGAAAAGCCGTTGGCGGCACTGCGTGGCGACTTGGCAGCGCTCGGCTTGGATCGCGGTGATGAGATGTCTGAGACGGAAGACCACTACGCCTACGTTTGTGAGGTGATGCGTTACCTGATTGCCGGTGAAGACGTTGAGGTGGCCAACCTGACCCGGCAGCGCGAGTTCTTCACGCGACATTTGCAGCCTTGGGCGCTGACCCTGTGCGAGGCCATCAGCGCGCAGCCGAAAGCGCGTTTTTACAAGAGTCTCGCCAGCTTCACACAGTCATTCACCAATGTTGAATCACAAGGATTTGACATGTTGGCCTGAAGATCTCTATTTTCGTTATTAAAATAGTAAAAAAATTTAAATCGGTTTATATTTTAAATAACATTATGTAGCTGAACAGGCTACTTTTTTGTGATTTCCTAGGGTTAATACTCTGTAAAGGTTATTTTGTGTCGTAGCATCCTATGCACTGAGATACCTATCTATTGATTGAGAGTGGAGAAAATATGCAAGACAGCCCATCTAAACCTTCGCGTCGGGGGTTCTTCTTCGGTGCAGCCGCCACCGGCGCCGCTGCTGCGGCGATCGTCGCTATGCCTGGCGTGACCTTGCCAGAGGCCGTAGAGGCTGAGCTGAAACCAGCGCCAGCCAATGGCGGCGGCTACACACTGTCTGAACACGTCAAGCGCTACTACAAGACCACGCGGCTTTAAAACGCAGCTTTAAGCGATCCAGACCTATCCCGGTCATTCCCTTTAACTTCCACGGAGAGCCCATGCTGCTCACGAAAAAATCCCATGATGCCCAACGCGGCATCGCTCACGCCGCCGGCCCCACACGCTTTGTGCAAAGCCTGTCACGCGGCCTGAGCAACGCCCTGCCGACCATGGACCGCCGCGCTTTTCTGCGCCGTTCCGGTCTTGGTGTGGGCGTCGGCTTGGCGGCCACCCAACTCACCTTGGTGAAAAAAGCCAAAGCGGCAGGCGCTGGCGCGGTCGGTGACGGCAGCGGCAAGCTGGTCGTCAAGCGCACTGTGTGCACGCATTGCTCGGTCGGCTGCGCGGTCGACGCGGTGGTTGAAAACGGCATCTGGGTGCGTCAAGAGCCGGTCTTCGACTCGCCGATCAATCTCGGCGCGCATTGCGCCAAAGGTGCCGCACTGCGCGAGCATGGTCACGGCGAGTTCCGCCTGCGATACCCCATGAAATTGGTCAACGGCAAGTACCAGCGCATCAGCTGGGACGTCGCCCTGAATGAAATCAGCGCCCGCATGCTGGAGCTGCGCAAGACCAGCGGCCCTGACTCCGTGTACTGGGTCGGCTCGTCTAAACACAACAACGAACAATCCTATTTGCTGCGCAAGTTCGTCAGCTTCTGGGGCACCAACAACTGCGACCACCAAGCGCGCATTTGCCACTCGACCACCGTCGCTGGCGTCGCCAACACATGGGGCTACGGCGCCATGACCAATTCGTTCAACGACATGCAGAACAGCAAGGCGGCGCTGTACATCGGCTCCAACGCTGCTGAGGCGCACCCTGTCAGCATGTTGCACATGCTGCACGCCAAAGAAACCGGCTGCAAGATGATCGTGGTGGACCCGCGTTTCACCCGCACTGCGGCCAAGGCCGATCACCACATTCGCCTGCGTTCCGGCTCCGACATTCCTTTCTTGTTCGGCATGCTGTACCACATCTTCAAAAATGGTTGGGAAGATAAAAAGTACATCAACGACCGTGTTTACGGCATGGACAAGATCAAGGCCGAAGTGCTGGCCAAGTGGTCGCCAGAGAAGGTTGAAGAAGCCTGCGGCGTGCCGGAAGCACAGGTCTACATGGCCGCTGAGATCATGGCCAAGAACCGGCCATCCACCGTCGTCTGGTGTATGGGCCAAACCCAGCACACCATCGGCAACGCCATCGTTCGCGCGTCCTGCATCTTGCAGTTGGTGCTGGGCAATATCGGTGTGTCCGGCGGCGGTACCAACATTTTCCGGGGTCACGACAACGTGCAAGGCGCGACGGACGTCGGCCCGAACCCTGACTCGCTGCCAGGCTACTACGGTCTGGCCGAAGGCTCTTGGAAGCACTTCGCCAAGACCTGGGGCGTTGACTTCGACTGGATCAAGGGTCGCTATGCATCGCCCGCCATGATGGGCAAGCCCGGTATCACGGTGTCGCGTTGGATTGACGGCGTGCTCGAGAAAAACGAGTTCATTGATCAAGACTCCAACCTGAAGGCCTGCGTATTTTGGGGCCATGCACCTAACTCGCAAACCCGCGGCTTGGAGATGAAACGCGCCATGGACAAGCTGGACTTGTTGGTGGTGATTGACCCGTACCCCTCCGCAACAGCGGCCATGGCCGCCATGCCAGGCAAGCCCGAGGACCTGAACCCGAACCGCGGTGTCTACCTGCTGCCAGCAGCCACGCAGTTTGAAACCAGCGGTTCTGTGACGGCCTCAAACCGTTCGCTGCAGTGGCGCGAAAAAGTCATTGAGCCCCTGTGGGAAAGCCGTTCTGACCACATGATCATGCATCAGCTGGCCGAGAAGTTTGGCTTTGCCAAAGAGCTCTCAAAGAACTACAAGATGCAAAAGGTCAAAGGCATGGACGAGCCGATGCCAGAAGACATCTTGCGCGAAATCAACAAGTCCTGCTGGACCATTGGCTACACCGGTCAGACCCCTGAGCGTCTCAAAGCGCACATGAAAAACATGCATGTGTTTGACGTCAAGACGCTGAAATCCAAAGGCGGTAAAGACAAAGAAACTGGCTATGACTTAGGCGGCGATTATTTCGGCTTGCCTTGGCCTTGCTGGGGCACGGCCGAGATGAAACACCCCGGTACGCCCAATCTGTACGACACATCGAAACACGTCATGGAAGGCGGCGGTAACTTCCGCGCCAACTTCGGCGTCGAGCGTGAAGGCGTTAACCTGCTGGCCGAAGATGGTTCGCACTCCAAAGGCGCCGACATCACGACCGGTTATCCTGAACTCGATCACGTGATGCTGAAGAAACTCGGCTGGTGGGACGAATTGTCGGAGCCGGAAAAACTCGCGGCTGAAGGCAAAAACTGGAAGACCGATTCTTCCGGCGGCATGATCCGTGTGTTCATGCAAAACCACGGCTGCTATCCATTTGGCAACGCCAAAGCGCGTGCCGTGGTGTGGAACTTCCCCGATGCGATTCCGCAGCACCGCGAGCCTTTGTATGGCAACCGGGCTGACTTGCAAGCCAAGTACCCGACGCACGACGACAAGAAAGCGTTTTGGCGCTTGCCGACCTTGTACAAGTCGATTCAAGACAAGAACATCGCCGACAAAGTCCACGAAAAATTCCCACTGGTCATGACCTCCGGTCGCTTGGTCGAGTACGAGGGTGGCGGTGAGGAAACCCGCTCCAATCCTTGGCTGGCTGAGTTGCAGCAGGAAATGTTCATCGAGATCAACCCCAAAGTGGCGGCGGACAAAGGCATTCGCAATGGCGAGCGTGCCTGGGTCACCACACCGACGGGTGCGCGTCTGAATGTTCAGGCCATGGTGACACCGCGGGTCGGACCGGACACGGTCTTCATGCCGTTCCACTTTTCGGGTCACTGGCAAGGCGCGGACATGCTGGCTTATTACCCGACAGGCGCAGCCCCGATTGTGCGCGGCGAGGCGATCAACACGGCCACCACTTACGGTTACGACAGCGTGACGATGATGCAAGAAACCAAGACGACTGTTTGCAACGTCGAAAAGGCATAAGGAAAAAATATGGCTCGCATGAAATTTGTCTGTGACGCAGAACGCTGCATTGAATGCAATGGTTGCGTCACCGCTTGTAAAAACGAACACGAAGTTCCATGGGGCGTCAATCGCCGCCGCGTGGTCACGCTGAATGACGGTGTGCCGGGTGAAAAATCGATCTCGGTGGCCTGCATGCATTGCAGTGATGCACCTTGCATGGCGGTTTGCCCGGTCAACTGTTTTTACCGCACCGACGAAGGCGTTGTCTTGCACGACAAAGACGTTTGCATTGGTTGCGGTTACTGCTCTTACGCCTGCCCGTTCGGTGCACCGCAGTTCCCTTCGCAAGGCACCTTCGGTGTGCGCGGCAAGATGGACAAGTGCACTTTCTGCGCCGGTGGTCCTGAGGCCAATGGCAGTCAAGCCGAGTTCGAAAAATACGGCCGTAACCGTTTGGCCGAAGGCAAGTTGCCGGCTTGCGCTGAAATGTGTTCTACCAAAGCCTTGCTGGCGGGTGATGGCGATGTGGTCGCTGACATTTTCCGCAACCGGGTGGTGCAACGTGGCAAGGGTGCTGAGGTCTGGGGCTGGGGCACCGCTTACGGTTCGCAGCAGGCCGGCCAGCCGCCAGTGAAGGGGGTTAAATGATGATCCGCACTGCTCTGATTTTGGCTGCTTTGGTCGGCTTGGTGGCTTGCGGCGAAAAGCCCCAGACCACCACAAGCGCTAAGCGCGACACACCTGCGTTCCAAGGTACCAGCAACCCGTATAACGCCCCGGGCTGGACTGCGGGTGACAAAACGTCGTGGGAGCTTCATCTCAAAACGCGCGCTCAAAATTCGCAAAACGAATACAACCGCGTGAATTAAAAGGGGAGTTTTAATGCAACACCCATCACGACAATTGAGCGCGCTGCTGCTGTCAGCTTGTGCTGCCTTGGCTGGGTCGGGCGTTTTCGCCCAGACCACGCCAGCAGCGCCTGTAGCCGCCACGGCACCAGTGACCAACGCCGGTGCCATCAAGGGCGCCAACATCTTCGACGTCAAGCCTGACGCCAATGAAGCGCCTGGTTACGCCACGCAGACGAATGCTGAGCGCGCCAAGGTTCAGCCTGGCAACAACGCACCGATGTGGCGGCAGGTTGGGGCCGGTGTCACGGGCAACAGCAGCTTGCCCAAGAGTCAAGCGCCTGAAGCTGGTAATCTGATTCAGCCCTTTGTTCAGTACCCAGGTTCACGTCTCACCAATGCCGGTGAGGCTTGGCGTCAGGTGCGTAACGACTGGCTCATCCCCTATGGCGGCGCTATGCTGCTGATTATTCTGGGGGCCATTGCGTTGTTTTACACCACCAAAGGTCCGATCCAACAGCACGGTGTTGACACCGGCAAAAAGATCGAGCGTTTCACTGCTTTCGAGCGCTCAGCGCACTGGTCGAACGCCATTGCTTTTTGCATTCTCGGCATTTCCGGCATCGTCATGGCTTTCGGCAAGTTTTTCTTGTTGCCGGTGATGGGCCTGACGCTGTTTGGCTGGTTGACCTATGCGCTGAAAAACATGCACAACTTCGCCGGTCCGGTGTTTGCGGTGTCCTTGGTCGTCATTTTCGTGACTTTCCTGCGCGACAACATACCCAACCGCGATGACGTGATCTGGCTGCTCAAGGGCGGTGGTTTGCTGTCCGGCAAAGAAGTGCCTTCTCACCGTTTCAACGGCGGCGAAAAACTGGTGTTCTGGGGTGGTGTGTTCTTTCTGGGCATCGTGGTTGTTTCGTCAGGTTTTGTGCTCGATAAGCTATTGCCAGGTCTGGTGTATGAACGCGGCACGATGCAGGTGGCCCACATGATTCATGCCGTTGCCACGTTGCTGATGATGGCGATGTTCATCGGACACATCTACATCGGAACCATCGGTATGCAAGGGGCCTACCAAGGGATGAGGACTGGCTACGTTGATGAAACTTGGGCCCGCGAGCACCATGAGTATTGGTACAACGACATCAAGGCCGGCAAGATACCAGCCCAGCGCACTGAGCCTGTTCCGCCCAGTCAGACCGTCCAAATTTAAGCGAGAACGCACATGAAAAAACTCTTAGTCGCAGGTCTGCTTCTCACCGCATCAGTGCTGGTCATGGCCAAAATTCCTGCTCCTGTGTTGGATGATGCCGGCAAGGCCAAAGCGGCCGAAACCGCCGCTAAAACCGCTTGGAGCGGCAAGGCCGACAGCTACCAGCTTTGCAAGTCGCAAGACAAAGCCGCAGCCAAGTACTACATGACGGCCAAAGCCACCGGCAAGCCAACCAAGCCCCCGACGGCAACGCCACCCTGCGCAGACCCAGGCCCCTTCGCGTACAAACCAGCGGTGGCCGTTGCTGCACCAGCAACTGCGCCGACTGCTGGCAAGACGACCGCCAAGGCACCTGCGACTGCGCCGGCCAAGAAATCCTGACCTCTGACGCTGTCTTTTTAAAAAGCCGACCTCAGGGTCGGTTTTTTTGTTGTAGCCTTAAAAAATGAACCAGACACTCCCGCCTTCCTTGCTGCCTTTTCTGACCCAAGCCAGCGCACCGCTGACCTGCGAAGTTGACATCGTCAATGAATATGGCGAGCAGCAGCGCATGTCGATTCCGGCTGAACGCGCACTCACCGTGTATGTCGACAAGCGCGAACTGGTCACCTTGATGACTCTGGGTGCGCATCCTGAACTGCTGGTGTTGGGTTATTTGCGCAATCAACGCTTGATCAACTCACCTGCGCAGATTGAATCCATCACGGTGGATTGGGATGTCGGTGCAGCCGCTGTGAAGACGCGCGCCGGCATTGACGACATCGAAGAAAAAACAGCGCGCCGTGTGGTCACCACGGGCTGCGGGCAGGGCAGTGTGTTTGGCGGGTTGATGGACGAAGTCGATCAGCTGGTGCTACCCAAAGACATCCGCATCACACAGCGCCAGCTTTACAGCGTGGTCAACACCATTCGCCTTGAAGAAACCACCTACAAGTCGGCCGGCTCAGTCCATGCCTGCGCCTTGTTTCAACTCGGCCAAGATGAGCCGAAGATGCTGCTGTTCATCGAGGATGTCGGGCGCCACAACGCCATCGACACGATTGCCGGTTGGTTGGCCATGCATGTGATTAATAGCCAAGGGCTGGTTTTTTACACCACCGGCCGGCTGACCAGTGAGATGGTCATCAAGTCGGCGCAAATGGGCGTGCCGATTGTGGTGTCGCGCAGCGGCATCACGCAGATGGGCCATCAGATCGCGCAAGCCGTGGGTCTGTGTGCCATTGGCCGCGCCACCAACAAGCGCTTTGTTTGTTATGCCAGTCCGGAGCGCTTGCAGCTTGAGACTGGTTTGGTCAAACGCGACCCGACCTCCCCTGAACGCGCTTGAACACCACCTGCTTAAAGCAACGGGTAATCTTTATAGGCTAAGGTCGGGCCCATGAATTTTCTTTTCTTGAAGCTGGGTTGGAAGAGCACGCTACGCGATCTGCGCGCCGGTGAGTTGCGTTTATTGATCGTCGCGGTGGCTTTGGCCGTGGCGTCTCTCACAGCGGTTGGTTTTTTTGCTGACCGCTTGAAAGGCGGCTTGGCGCGCGACGCACGCCAACTGCTGGGTGGCGACGCCATCGTCAACAGTGATTTGCCGACGCCGCCCCCGTTCATGGCCAAGGCCCATGAGTTGGGATTAACGACGGTGTCCATCGTCAGCTTTCCGACCATGGCGCGCGCACCTGACGACGCCGGCAGCGCGACCAAGTTGGTAGCTTTCAAGGCCGTGGCAACGGGCTACCCCTTGCGCGGCAACTTGATTGTGGCGGATGCTCCCGGCGAGCCAGGTGCCAGCACACGCGAGATACCAACGCCTGGCAGTGTCTGGGTCGATGCGCCGCTCATGAATGCATTGGGCCTCGCCATGGGCCAGTCCTTGCTGCTCGGCGACGCCCGCTTCACGGTCAGCAAAATCATCGTCAGCGAGCCAGACCGTGGCGGCGGCTTTATCAGCTTTTCACCGCGCGTGATGGTCAATCAGATCGACGTTGCGGCCACCGGCTTGATTCAGCCCGCCAGCCGCACCAGCTATCGTTTGGCCGTGGCGGGCACTGACCCAGTCGTCAAGGTGTTCGTTGACTGGGCCACGGCTGAATTGAAAAAACCAGGTGAGCGTGGCGTGCGCATTGAGTCGCTTGAGAGTGGACGGCCCGAGATGCGGCAGACGCTGGACCGGGCTGAAAAATTTCTCAACCTCGTCAGCTTGTTGGCGGCACTTTTGAGCGCCGTTGCGGTTGCCATCGTGGCACGGGGTTTTGCTGCCAAGCACTTAGACGATTGCGCCATGTTGCGCGTGCTCGGTCAGCCGCAGCGGACGATTGCGTTGGCTTACACCTTTGAGTTTGTGGTGGTGGGTTTGTTTGCCAGCGCTGTGGGTGTGGCACTGGGTTTTGCCGTGCACTATGGATTTGTCTTGCTGTTGGCGGGCTTGGTAGAGTCGGCGTTACCCGCTGCCACCTTTTGGCCGGCGGGTTTTGGCATGGGCATGGGCCTGACGCTGATGCTGGCCTTTGGCCTGCCACCGGTGTTGCAGCTGGCACAAGTGCCACCGCTGCGCGTCATTCGCCGAGACGTCGGTAATCTCAAACCGGTCTCTATCGCGGTGTTGTCGGTCGGCGTGTTGGGTTTTGCCGCCTTGTTGCTGGCTGCCAGCAGCGATCTCAAGCTCGGGCTGATTGCCGTCGGTGGCTTTGCCTGTGCCGTGCTGCTGTTTGCCCTCGCCAGTTATGCGGCGGTGCGCTTGCTGCGCGTCAGTGTCAATGAAACCACCGCGCCGCGTTGGCTGGTGTTGGCCACGCGGCAACTCGCTGCGCGGCCGATTTATGCGGTGGTGCAGGTCAGCGCGCTGGCGGTCGGATTGTTGGCGCTGGTGTTGCTGGTGTTGTTGCGGACCGATCTCATCAGCAGCTGGCGGCAAGCCACGCCGGCGGATGCACCCAATCGCTACATCATCAATGTGCAGCCGGATCAAAGCGCTGCTTTTCAGCAGGCTTTGCGTGACGCTGGCGTGGCGCGTTACGACTGGTACCCGATGATTCGCGGCCGGCTGGTGGCCATCAATGGTCGCGCCGTGGTGCCGGAAGATTACAAAGAAGATCGCGCCCAGCGGCTGGTGGACAGGGAGTTCAATCTTTCAAACACCGCGCAACAGCCAGAACACAACAAGGTGGTGGCCGGGCGCTGGACACCGGAAGAAAAAGACGGCCTCAGCGTGGAAGAAGGCATCGCCGAAACCTTAGGACTCAAGCTCGGTGACCGCTTGCGTTTTGACATCGCCGGCCAACTCAGTGAGGCCAAGATCACCAGCCTGCGCAAGGTCGACTGGGGTTCGCTGCGCGTGAACTTCTTCGTCATTTACCCGGTGAGCAAGTTGGCCGATGTGCCGATCACCTACATCAGCGCTTTCAGGGCACCAGAGCAGACCGGCCCACCGGGCAGTTTTGACAATGCGCTGGTGCGGGCCTTTCCGAACATCACCAATGTCGACATGACCAGCACGCTGGCGCAGGTGCAGCGGATTCTGGACCAAGTCATCCGCGCCATCGAATTCCTGTTTGGCTTCACCTTGGCGGCTGGCTTGGTGGTGTTGTTCGCCGCCGTGACCGCGACCCGTGAGGAGCGGGCGCGCGATTTCGCCATCATGCGTGCGGTGGGTGCCCGCGCCTCGCTGCTGCGGCAGGTGCAGCGTGCCGAATTGGCAGGCGTGGGTTTATTGGCCGGCTTTTTAGCTTCTGCGGCAGCGGTGGCAGTGGGCTGGGCCTTGGCTCGCTATGTGTTCAATTTCGCCTGGACCGCATCTTGGCTGGTGCTGGTGCTGGGCAGTGTGGCTGGCGCGCTACTGGCACTGGCCGCCGGCTGGTGGGGCCTACGCTCCGTGCTCAACACGCCGGTGGTCGAAACCTTGCGGCAGACGCAAGGACAATAATCGGCGCCATGCAGATTGAAGAAAAACCACGTGGCACGCCGCCTTTCGAGACACCTTTTGAATGGATCGGCGGCGAAGAACGTATCCACGCCTTGGTCGAGCGTTTTTACGACTTGATGGACATAGAGCCGGGCTACGCCGCGTTGCGGGCCGCTCATGGCCCGGAACTGACCAACGCCCGCGAACGCCTGAGCATGTTTTTGTGCGGCTGGATGGGCGGGCCGCAACATTACACGGAGCGCTTTGGCCATCCCATGCTGCGCATGCGGCACATGCCGTTTTCCATCGGTGTGCTGGAGCGCGACCAATGGGTCGCCTGCATGGACCAAGCGATGCAAGAAACCAGTGTCGATGAGGTGCTGCGGGCACGCTTGAAAGACTCTTTCTTTCAGACCGCTGACTGGATGCGCAATCGGGGTGTTTGAATTGTTGTTGGGTTTAGCTCGGCGCGAGCAAGACCACCAACGCGCCAGCGCCACCTTCGGCTGGGCGTGCTTGAGCAAACGCCAGCACTTCTATTTTTTGAATTAACCAGCTTTGCACGCGGCCTTTGAGGACGGGCGTTTTGCCAGGTGAACCGAGTCCCTTGCCGTGGACCACGCGGACGCAGCGCCAGCCGGTTTTTTGGGCCTCGCGGATGAACTTCGAAAGAGTGTCACGGGCATCATCGCGCCGCAGTCCGTGCAGATCGAGTTGGCCCTGAATGCGCCAAGCGCCGCGCCGCAGTTTACGCACCACATCGACGCCGATGCCGGGCCGCCGGAAGCTCAGCGCTTCGTCGGTGTCTAGCAGCGCATCACCGTCAAACTCGTCGGAGATAGCCTCCCGCATGACGGCCTGCTCGTCGAGTTGTAGCTGCACCGGAATGGGCGCCGGTTGCACGATGAGGATTTTCGCTTTTTGACCCGGGCCGTGCCGTGCCGGCAGGGCTTTGATCGGCCCGATGCTGTGGGTAAAAAGTTCTTTTTCAGCCTTCAGCTGGCGGGCGGCGGCGAGGCGGGCTGCCTGCAGCTCGGCTGCCAGCCGCGCCCGGTTGTCGATGGCCAGTTTCAGGGCTTTCAGGCCGCGCAGGTCTTTGATGGCGAGCGTTTTCATGACTCAACTTTAGACCAATCCGAGCTCGGCCATTGACACTGCCTCCGAACGGGTCACGACAAAATGGTCAAGTACCCGGACATCGACCAACGCCAGTGCAGTTTTAAGGGTTTGCGTCAGCGCCTCGTCGGCACGCGACGGCTGTGCGCTGCCGCTCGGGTGATTGTGCGCCAGCACCACGCTACCGGCGTTCAAGGCCAGCGCCCGCAACACCACTTCTCTTGGATAAACACTGGTTTGCGTCAACGTGCCGCGAAACAGTTCTTCAAGCGCGATCAAGCGGTGCTGGCTGTCCAGAAACAGCACTGCAAAAATCTCATGCGGCCTGCTGCCAAGCTGCAGCTGAAGGTAATCGCGGACGGCCTGCGGCGAGGCAAACAGCGGCTTTTCTGCCAGCCTTTGCGTCAGCGCCCGCCGCGACAGCTCAAGCACCGCCACCAACTCGGCTCGCTTGGCGGGCCCCAGTCCTTTGATGGACTTGAGCGCCTCGGCTGGCGTGTGCAGCAGACCGGCCACCCCGCCAAAAGTGTCCACCAGCTCTTGCGCCAACTGCAAGACGTTTTTGCCACGAATGCCGCTGCGCAACATCAAGGCCAGCAATTCAGCGTCACTCAGTGCCGCCGCACCGCGGGCCAGCAGTTTTTCACGGGGGCGGGCATCTTCGGGGAGGTCTTTGAGCAGCATGGTG
Organism: Comamonadaceae bacterium; assembly: GCA_947374505.1. Taxonomy (GTDB): domain Bacteria; phylum Pseudomonadota; class Gammaproteobacteria; order Burkholderiales; family Burkholderiaceae_C; genus Polaromonas. The sequence continues at coordinate 21,483 of CANCCE010000008.1, forward strand.
CAGCTTAACCAAAAGGGAGACGACGTGGGCTGAGATTGTTCAGCACAAGCCAAAGATCTGCGCCAAGGCCCTGTAACCGACCTCTCTGCTGTCTTTTCCTACAATAGCGAGACCATTCCGGACATGCTGCGTGTCCGTATCGCCCCCTGCCATTGCGGACCTTGCATTCCGCCGAAAGTTGTCCATGTCGCTTGTTTCGCCAGATCTGTCCATTGCCAGCCTGGAGGCCGTACCCGTGGTGGCGCCCGGCTCTTTTTTGACCCTGCATTACCGCATGGCCGCGCCAGCCGTGAACGGCCAACCCGGCGCGGACATCATCAACACGTTCAAAGACAAGCCGGCGACGCTGAGCTTGGGCGGCGGCCAGTTGTCCCCCGCGCTAGAGCAGTGTCTGTTGGGACTCCCGGAAGGCACACGTGCCACCTTTGAATTACCCGCTGGCGAGTCTTTTGGCGATCGCAACCCGGATTTGATTCAGTGGGTGGCGCGCAAGCTGCTGAATGAACTGGGTGATCCCGACGAGCCTTATCAAGTCGGCGACGTGGTGCAATTCCCCACGCCTGACGGCATGGGTCAGTACGCTGGTGCGGTGCAGCAGATCAAAGCCGACGGCAGCGCGGTTCAATTTGACTTCAACCACCCCTTGGCCGGTCAGGGTGTGGTCTTTGAAGTACACGTGATTGGGGTTCTATGACTGAGTCTTTGCTGCTGTTGGCTGCGCATCCGCAAGAAATCCTATTGGCGGAGCCACGCGGTTTTTGTGCCGGCGTCGACCGCGCGATTGAAATCGTTGAGCGCGCGCTGATCAAATTTGGTGCGCCGATTTATGTGCGGCACGAAATCGTTCACAACACCTATGTCGTCAATGACCTGAAAGACAAGGGCGCGATTTTCATTGAGGAACTTGACGATGTGCCGCCCGGTGCCACGCTGGTTTTCAGCGCGCACGGTGTGAGTCGCGCGGTGCAAGACGAAGCCCGCGCGCGCGGCTTTCAGATCTTTGATGCGACGTGCCCGCTGGTCACCAAGGTGCACGTGGAAGTGGCCAAGCTGCACAAGGAAGGTTATGAGTTCATCATGATCGGCCACAAAGGGCATCCTGAAGTGGAAGGCACGATGGGCCAGCTCGACAGCGGCATTCATTTGGTTGAGGACGTGGCCGACGTGGCGCGCATTCAGCCCAGCCAGACCCGTCTGTTGGCAGTGGTCACGCAGACCACGCTCAGTGTTGATGACGCGGCCGAGATCAGCGCGGCGGTGAAGGCGCGTTTTCCGACGGTGCGCGCGCCCAAGCAGCAAGACATTTGCTACGCCACGCAAAACCGCCAGGATGCCGTCAAGGTGATGAGTCCGCAGGTGGATATTTTGATCGTGGTCGGCAGCCCGACCAGTTCGAACAGCAACCGCCTGCGGGAGCTTGCCGCCAAATTGGGTACCGACGCCTACATGGTCGATGACGCCAGCGAGCTGCAAGAGAGTTGGTTCGAAGGGCGCAGCCGCGTTGGCCTCACAGCCGGTGCTTCGGCCCCTGATGTGTTGGTCCGGCAGGTGATTGATCGCCTCCGCACGATGGGCGCAGTGTCGGTGCGCAAGATGGACGGCATCGAGGAAACCATCAAGTTTCCGCTGCCCAAAGGGTTGAAGATGGACAGCGAACAAACGCTCGCCGCCGGCAGCAGCCGGCTGCACCAGCCTGACGCCTGAATGCCGCCTTAAAATCTCCCGATGCTTGACATCAACCTTCTCCGTAAAGACCTTCCTTCCGCCATCGCGCGACTCGAGACCCGCAAGCGCCCGCAGGCGTTTTTGAACGTCGAGGCGTTTCAGTCCCTGGAGGCTGAGCGCAAGAGCTGCCAGATTCGCACCGAAGAGTTGCAGAATCAGCGCAACAACCTGTCCAAACAAATCGGCCAGCTCAAGTCCAAGGGCGAAGACACCAGCGTCCTCATGGCGCAGGTCGGTACCTTCAAGGCCGAGCTGGACAGCACGGCGCAGCGCCTTGAACAGATTCAAACCGAGATGCAGGCGCTGCTGCTGGCGGTGCCTAATTTGCCGCACAGCAGCGTGCCCGAGGGCGCTGGCGAAGCCGGCAACGTCGAAGTGCGCAAGTGGACGCCAGCGCAAGGCTTGGGCGGCGTGCCTGCAGCATTTCCTTTTGAGGCCAAAGACCACGTCGATGTGGGTGAGCCGCTGGGGCTGGACTTTGCTGCCGGCACCAAGCTCACCGGCTCGCGCTTCACCGTGATGAAGGGCCCGTTGGCCAAATTGCACCGCGCCCTGTCGCAGTTCATGCTGGACTTGCAGACTGGTCAAAACGGCTACACCGAATGCTATGTGCCTTACATCGTCAACGCGGATTCGTTGCGCGGTACCGGCCAATTGCCGAAGTTTGAAGAAGACTTGTTCGCGGCCAAAAAAGGCGGTCAAGAAGGCGAGGCCGAGAACGCCGCGCTGTATTTGATTCCAACCTCCGAAGTGCCGCTGACCAATTTGCTGCGCGACGAGATCGTCGCCGAGGCTGATTTGCCGATCAAGCTCACTGCGCACACGCCGTGCTTTCGGTCCGAAGCCGGCAGCTATGGCCGCGACACGCGCGGCATGATTCGCCAGCACCAGTTCGACAAAGTCGAGATGGTGCAAATCGTTCATCCCGAGAAAAGCTACGAAGCGCTTGAGGTGATGACCGGTCACGCCGAAGCCGTGTTGCAAGCGCTTGGCTTGCCGTATCGCGTCATGCTGCTGTGCACCGGCGACATGGGTTTTGGCTCGACCAAGACTTACGACCTGGAAGTCTGGCTGCCTGGGCAAAACACCTACCGTGAGATCAGCTCGGTCTCTAATTGCGAAGCCTTTCAGGCGCGCCGTTTGCAAGCCCGTTTTAAAAATGCGCAAGGCAAAAATGAGTTCGTCCACACCCTGAATGGTTCAGGTCTGGCTGTGGGTCGGACCTTGGTGGCGGTGTTAGAGAACTACCAGCGCGAAGACGGCAGCGTCGAGGTGCCGGCGGTGTTGCAGCCTTACATGGGCGGCATCACGCAGCTGACACCGGGCGCGAAGTAAAGCGCTATGTCACCGCTCGCCGAGTTGTTCTTTGCGCGACTCGCCAACGAGTCGGCGGTGCTGGTACAGGTGCAAGCCACAGAAGGTTCTGCGCCGCGCGATGCGGGTGCATGGATGGCTGTGTTTGCGGATGCGCTGGTCGGTACGATTGGCGGCGGGCATTTGGAGTTCGAGGCCATAGACCGGGCGCGTGCGTTGCTGACTCACGGGGCGCAGGGCGAAGGCGCTGGCAAGCCGTCTGAAACCATGCGTTTGGCCCTTGGCCCCTCTTTGGGGCAATGCTGCGGCGGCGTGGTGCAACTGCGGCTAGAGCGTGTCACGCCACAAGACCTGCCAGCGCTGCAACGGCGCTTGGAGGTTGAGCGCATGCCGGTGGTGCTGTTTGGTGGCGGCCATGTGGGCCATGCGCTGGCCGAGGTGCTGGCGCGCTTGCCCGTGGCGCTGCACTGGATCGACAGCCGCGAAGGTATTTTCCCTGCCGGTTTGCCGGCGCATGTGGTCTGCGAACACTCCGAGCCGGTGCAGGCCGCAGTGAAAGACTTGGCGCCGGGGTCCAGCGTTCTCATCATGAGTTTCAGCCACGCCGAAGACCTCGACGTCTTGACCCAGTGTCTGGCGCGGCAGCGTACGCAACAAGATTTACCTTACATCGGCCTGATTGGCAGCAAGACCAAATGGGCGACTTTTCGGCACCGTTTGGAGGCCCGTGGCTACAGTGCCGATGAGCTCTCGCATGTCACCTGCCCGATAGGCGTGCCCGCTATAGAGGGCAAAGAACCCGAGGTGATTGCGGTGTCCGTGGCTGCGCAGTTGTTGGAAGTCCGGACCCACAAACTCGAAACAACCCCAAGGGCAACGTCGTCGAGCCAAGCGTAGCGCTTGCGGTACAGCGCCCGTTTGCGGGAAGGGATGTCCTCTACAGCACGTCGCTGCGGTTGGTTGGGCAATAGCCAATCCTGATCACCGAGTTGCACGGCACCCAATTCTGTCCAAAAATTGCGGTAGTCAAACCTGAAGCCTTGTTTGTATGTGTTTCTGCGTTTTTTGACCTGATGTTCAGGGTCAATGCCACGTATTTCAGTGATGCCCCAATCTGCGCAAGCGGTCTGAAAAATAGCCAGTAGCAAGTGATGTGGGCGCAGTCCATGGCTTTTTTTGGTGATGGACTGTATGGCCTCAAGATTGCAACCCGGGTCACCCCGTACGCCTTGCACGGAGGCAATCAGCACACTGTGGGGGCTCAAAAAACCGAAGCTCATGTTGAACAGCGGTCTGCCGTGGTGGTCTTTGAGCGAGAGTGCCCAAAAGCCCTCATGGAAACTGACGCTGTTGAGCTCGAGATCGACCGAGCAATCCGCTTGTTCGCTGAGACGGATTCGATGACCTTGAATCAGTTGCTGGGCGATTGCCGCTCCAAACTTGGTTTGAGCCACCTGCAGGTCGGTGGCGCATTGCGCAAAGCGCTTTTTCTGCGACCAGCGGCCGTCCAGGTAAAGCCTGAACGGAACATAAAAACAGCGTTGATGTAAAACAAAAAGTGAACGCCAAAGCCCGTTACTCGACAAATAGCCTAAGAATATTCTCCGTGCCGTTGAGGCTTGCAGCAGGCGGCATTGGTATTTCAGTCGATCCAGGAATCGACCCGCTCTGAGCACGCCGATCACTTGGCTCATCGATGGCCATGTCAGTACGTCGTCAATCGGGGCAAAACTCATCAGATGCGATTGTGCCGGCGAACGCTTCGCCCCAGGCAACAGCCCAACAGATGTTAAAAATTGCCGCAAATACATGAATCTTTACCCAACGGACATACTAAGCTGAGCAATTGTGGGGTTTTGAACCTGACTGGAGGCTGACTTGTGTGGCCTGCTATTACTTAGGCGAGATGCAAATTTTGTATACACTCAACCCCGCAAGGCCGCAGCGGAGCCGGAATTAAATTCCAGTGTCGCGGCCCATGCTGCTTACAGCGCCCGCAGTGGTGAGCAGTCCGACAGCCATGTCTTTGTGGGGCGATGCCGTTTCGCCGCCAGGGCATGAGGATTGCTAGGGTGACACCATGGAAACGTATCTTCTCGACTGGGCCAACCTGCTGCTGCGGTGGGTCCACGTGCTCACCGCCATCGCTTGGATTGGCTCCTCCTTTTATTTTGTTTTTCTCGACTCCAGCTTGACTCCGCCGGTCGACGACGACCTGAAGCAGCAGGGCGTCAGCGGTGAGCTTTGGGCAGTGCATGGTGGCGGTTTTTACCATCCGGTCAAGTTCGCTGTGAAGCCGCCGCAGATGCCGGCGCACCTGCACTGGTTTTACTGGGAGGCCTACAGCACCTGGCTCACCGGCATTGCGCTGTTCACGTTGTCTTACCTGTGGCAGGCCAGCACCTACCTGATTGACAAGTCGCTGATGGATTGGTCGCCGGTGGCCGCCGGGGCAGCGGCGCTTTCATTCTTGGTGGTGTTTTGGCTGCTGTACGACGGCATTTGCCGCGTCATGGGCCAGCGCAAAAATGCCGATGCATGGGTCGGTGCTGGCGTGTTGATACTGGTTTGCGTGGCCTCATGGCTGGCCTGCCATTTGTTTGCCGGACGCGCGGCTTTCTTGCTGGTCGGTGCCATGATCGCCACGGCTATGAGCGCCAATGTGTTTTTCTGGATCATTCCTGGCCAGCGCACAGTGGTCGCCTGCATCAAGGCGGGCCAGCCGGTAGATCCAGTGCATGGCCAGCGCGGCAAACAGCGCAGTGTGCACAACACTTACTTCACGCTGCCGGTGCTGTTTGCCATGCTCAGCAACCATTACAGCTTCACCTGGAGCCATCCACACAACTGGCTGGTATTGATTCTGATGATGTTCGCCGGCGCGGCGATCCGCCAATTTTTTGTGCTGCGCCACGGCTACAAGCTCGGTCGCAACGGCAATCCGCTGGCCTACGCGTTGGTCGGTGTGGCGGTGATTTTGGCCACCATCGTATGGCTCAAGCCGGCGCCACGTGCGGCGGCCAGCGCTGTGCCTGCGGTGGTCAGCTATCAGATGGTTCAGCCGGTGCTGGCGCAGCGCTGCTACATGTGCCACGGCGAGCAAGTTCAAATGAAAAACGTGCGCGTCGATTCACCCGAAGCCGTCCAACTGCACGCACAAGCGATGTACCAACAGGTGGTCGTCAGCAAGATCATGCCGATGAACAACGCCACCGGCATCACCGACGACGAGCGGGCCTTGATTGGCCGCTGGTTCGAAGGTGGTGCGCCCGTGCGCTGATCAGTCAGCCGTGATACCTGCTGCCTTGATGGTCTTGCCCCAGAACTCGGTTTCACGCTTCACCAAAGCGTCGAGTTCTGCCGGCGGCAGGTAGCGCAGGTCAATACCGGCGGCGCTGGCACGGGTTTTGGTCTCTGGCAATTCCAGCGCCTGCTTGATAGAGCTTGACAACTTGGTCACCACGTCAGGGGGCGTGCCAGCAGGCGCAAAAATGGCCACCCAGGCTTCGAGTTCAAAGCCTTTCAGGCCAGCTTCAGCGGTTGTCGGTACGTTCGGGATGCCTGGATGGCGAGTCTTGCCGGCGACCGCCAAGCCTTTCAGCTTACCGGCTTGCACTTGGCTCATCACGGACGGCGGCGTGGTGATGAAGACCTGTACCTGGCCAGATAAAACGTCTTGTAGGGCCGGGCCAGATCCGCGATAAGGAATGTGAACCATGCTGGTGCCCGTCTGCATCTTGAACATCTCGGTGCCAATGTGCGACAGCGAGCCATTGCCTTGCGAGGCGTAGCTCAGCTTGCCGGGGTTGGCTTTCAAGTAGGCGATGAACTCTTTCAAATTGTTGGCTGGCACGGAAGGATTGACCGCAATGATATTGGTGGCGACGGTGATGAGGGCCACGGGTGTCAGGTCTTTTTGGGCCCAAGGCAGCTTGGGCGACAGCGCCGGGTTACCGACGTGGTACGCCGAGTAAGACGTCAGCAGCGTGTAGCCGTCCGCGTGGGCACGGGCGACTTGGCCATAAGCCACGTTGCCGCTGCCGCCGCCTTTGTTGTCAACGATGACCGTCTGGTTCATCACGCGCGACAG
>CANCCE010000009.1 GCA_947374505.1 Comamonadaceae bacterium
TTGAACGTCCCGGTGGTGGTCGAGAACAAGCCGGGTGCGGGCGGCATGGTGGGGTCGGCATTGGTGGCCAAAGCCAAGCCGGACGGCTACACCTTGCTGCTGGTGACGGGCGCTTATCCGGCTGCGGCCGCCTTGGCCAAGACGCCTCAGTTTGACTACGTCAAAGATCTCGCGATGGTGTCGATGGTCACGTCTTACCCCTTTATCGTGAATGTCCCGGCCAATGCGCCTTTTAAGTCTTTTGCGGAGCTCTTGACCTACGCTAAGAACAACCAAGGGAAGCTGAATTACGCCACTTCGGGCATTGGCTCCATCAGCCACCTGTCGGCAGAATTGATGAATGTCATGGGTGGCATTGAGACGGTTCACATCCCCACCAAAGGCGGAACCAGTGCCTTGAGCGAGTTGCTTGGGGGGCGGGTTGATTTGATCTTCGAGGCGCCCACTCTGTCCTTGCCGCTGATCAAAAGTGGCAAGTTGCGGGCCTTGGCATCGACGGGGCATGAACGCTACAAAGCAATGCCAGAGCTGCCCACGGTTGCGGAAAGTCTGCCGGGTTATGAGGTCTACTCCTTCATTGGTCTGGCCGCCACGGGTGGAACGCCGGAACCGATCGTCCAAGCGTTGAACGCTGAGGTTCGAAAAATGGTCAGCAACCCGGAAGTTTCACGTCGCTTGCGCGAACTCGGTGGCGAGCCGCAAGTGAATTCAGCTGCAGAGATGAATGTTTATGTGTCCAACGAACTGAAAAAATGGCGTCAAGTCATCGACAGCCGAAAGATTGAACGTCAATGACTTCAGTCATCGTTGTCTCCGGAGACGCCCTCAAAACCTACACCGCCAAGATTTTTGAGCATGCCGGTTTGTCGGCTGACCATGCGGCGGTTGTCGCAAATGCCTTGGTCTGGGCTGACTTGCGTGGCGTCGACTCACATGGTGTTAGCCGTGTCGGCTTCTATTTGAACTTCATTCAAAAAGGGGTCATCAACAAGACGCCGAACCTGCAGGTCACCGACGACACCGTGGCGTTGCAGATCATCGATGCGGATGCCAGCGCCGGCGCCGTAGCCATGGGCCTGGCGGTCGAACGTGCAGCCGAAAAAGCCCGTGCAGTCGGATTGGGCCTGGTGTTGGTGCGGGCGACGACGCACACCGGCGCGCTGGGTTATTACACCCAGCAACTGGCGCAGCAGGGGATGATCGGCATCGCGTATTCGGCCTCGATTCCCATGATGGCCTACCACGGGACCCGCGTCGCAGGCGTGTCCACGGCGCCGTTGTCGATTGCGGCACCTGGGGCGCTGAATGAGCCCATCGTTTTGGACATGGCCTCAAGCATCGTCTCCATGGGGCAGCTCAATCAAGCGAAGCTACTCAACAAAGTTTTGGCCGAAGGTCTCGCGCTGGATGCCCAAGGTAACCCGACGACCGACCCGCAACAAGCGGCGATTCCTCTGCCTTTTGCCGGGCCCAAAGGGTCGGGCTTGGCGCTGATGTTCGAACTCATCACCAGCTTGCTGGTGATGAACCCCTTGGTGTCAGAATTTTTTTCCGGCAAACCTGGCGGACGAAAGCATCAGCAAAATGCCTGTCTCATTGCGATCGATGCCTTCAGGTTCTGCCCTGAAGACACGTTTCGCAGTGAAGTTGCACGCACGGTGGCCACTCTCAAGAACTTGCCAGCACGCGACGCAAACAGCGACATCTTGATGCCGGGAGAACGCGGTCATCGCACGTCCGCAGAACGTCGCCAGAATGGCATTCCTCTTTCAGGGGCAGTTGCTCAAGAGCTGGCTAACTTTGGTTTGAGTGCGGGACTTCAGACGCCTTGGTGAGTGCGAAGTCTAGCGCCAATGCAGCCGCGTTCGACCGGCGTCGGACCGGCCTCAGTTGGTTTTCAAACGACCGTCGGCAATCATCTTTCCGATGCGCCCGTGCTCGACTTTGATGTGCTTCGCGAAGTCTTCCGGCGTGCCGCCAGCGACGTCTGCGCCTTCGTTGCTCAGGGCTGATCGCACGCTGGCCTGACTGAGCCCTTTGGCGGACTCTTGATTGAGTTTTTGAATGATCTCAGCCGGTGTCCCCGCCGGGGCCAGCAATCCGTACCAAGAGCCTGCCTCGTAGCCTGGTAGTCCCGATTCCGCCAGCGTAGGGACATCGGGAAGCAGTGCAGAACGCTTGGTTCCCGTGACCGCCAGCGCGCGCAATTTTCCCGCTTTGATTTGCGGCACGATCGCCACCATGCTGCTGAACATGAGTTGCACCTGGCCTGACATGAGGTCGGTCATGGCGGGTGCCAGACCTTTGTACGGAATGTGGGCCATCTCAACACCGGCCATGCTCTCGTAAAGCACCGCCGCCACATGGGCCGAACTGCCATTGCCGTTGGAGGCGTAGTTGAGTCGATTCGGATTCTTCTTGGCGAAGGCGGTCATGTCCTGGATCGTTTTGAAGGGTTGCGACAGGTTCACCGCGACGACAGACGGCGCAGAGGCGAGCAAAATGATGGGCGCAAAATCCTTGAAAGGGTCGTAAGGAATTTTTTGCATCACTTGGGGGTTGACGGCTAAGCTGCCGACGCCCCCTAAAAACAAGGTGTAGCCGTCGGCCGGTGCTTTGGCCGCCATGTCTGCGCCAATGATGCCGCCTGCGCCCGCCTTGTTGTCGACAATGACCGGTTGGCCCAAGGTGATGCTGAGTTGTTGCGCGATTGACCGCGCCACTGTGTCATTGCCGCCACCGGTGGCGAAGGGAACGATGAGCTTAATAGGCTTGGTCGGATAGTTCTGGGCTTGGGCGCTGAGACAAATGCCAGCAAAGAGACTTAGAGAAATTGCTAGCTTATTCATTCTTCGTATTTAACTTGTAAAAACTAAAGTTTAATTCTTTAGTCGGCGCTGATTCCGATTTCTTGAATCAGTTTGGTCCAGCGTTTGACTTCAGAGCTGATGTGCGCACCGAACTCTGCAGGGGAGTTGCCAACCGCCTCGGAGCCGTCTTTTCCTAGACGTACGCGTGTGTCAGGCAGGGTCAGAATTCGGGCAATCTCCCGGTTCAGCTTGTCGATGATGGGTGCTGGCGTCCCCTTCGGTGCCATGATCCCGTACCAGCCCGTCATTTGATAACCAGCGACACCTGCTTCCTGCATGGTGGGGGTGTCCGGTAAGGTCGCTGAACGCTTGCCAGACGTGACGGCCAGCGGCTTCAAACGGCCCGACATGATATGCCCATGCGACTGCAAGATCGTCGAGAAAAGCATGTCAATCTGGCCGGAGATCACATCGTTCATGGCCATAGAGCCACCCTTGTAAGGGACGTGTGTCAGTTTGACGCCTCCCAACGACTCTAAGAGTGCACCAGCCAAGTGGCTGAACCCGCCAATGCCGGAAGAGCCATAGGTCAGTCCGCCCGGTTTTGCGCGTGCCATGGCGATGAGTTCGGCGACAGACTTCACCGGCAGGGCAGGGTTCACCACCAGCACATAGGGCTGGGTGGTGGCTTGGGTGACTGGCACCAAGTCGCGCTCCAAGTTGAAGGAGTTGATGCTTTGCGGTGTCACGTTCACCGAATGGCTCGATGAAATCATGGTCAGGGTGTAGCCATCCGGTTGCGCTTTGGCTGCCAGCTCGACGGCGATCATGCCGTTGGCGCCGGTCTTGTTGTCAACAACAACCGACTGCCCCCAGGATTGCGATAGTTTTTGGGCGATGATTCGTGCCGTGAGATCGACGCCGCCGGCGGGTGCGAAGGGGCACAGGAGCCGAATCTGGCGGTCCGGGTACCGGCTGATGGCGGTCGATTGAGCCAGCGCCGAACCCGTCTGCGCGGCGAGCCCGAGGCTGGCAAGTTGGGCGAGGAGTTGTCGACGCTGGATAGACATGAAGTTTTCCTTGGTAAGTTGAAAAGGCTAGCCGTCAGCTAGGTTGATTGTCCGCTCATCGCTTGGCGACCGGCGCCTTCGCCAGCCAAGCGGCCGAACAGCGAGCCTGAGACCAGACCCGTGCCGCTTGGGTAGTTGAAGTAGAACAAGCCGCCAACCATTTCACCAGCACAGTACAAGCCGGGCACCGGGGATTGCATCGCGTCAAGTACCTGGCCGTTCGCCGGGTTGATCCGCAAGCCGCCAAACGTGAACGTGATGCCGCAGGTGGTCGCATAGGCGTCAAAAGGGGCTGTGTCGAGTGCCTGTGCCCAGTTGCTTTTGGCCGGCTCAATGCCGGTTGTGCCCTTGCCGTCCTTGACGGTGGAGTCGAACGGTACTTCGGTGACAACTGCTGCGTTGTAAGCGTTGACTGTTTGCAGGAACGCCACCGGGTCAACACCTTCGAGCTTGACTGCCAGTTCTTCCAACGTGTTGGCGCTGACCTTGGTCATCATCTTGATGCGGTATTCCGAACGCAATAGCTTGCTGACCTTGGCATCGAACACCTGCCAGGCGAACTGCCCGGGCTGCTTGAGCACCTCACCGCCATACTTCGCATAAGTGAAGGAATGAAAGTCATAGCCCTCGTCAACGAAGCGCTTGCCGTTCGCATTGATCAACAGGCCAAAGATGTAGCTGTGCTTTTGAAACTGGTCACCCACGCTGAGATCGCCATGCGGCGGTGCATTCAGATCCCATCCGGTGGCGTGGGCGCCTGACCAGTTGCCGTAACTGGCTGCGCCAATGTCCAGCGCCATTTTCAGGCCATCGCCTTGGTTGAATCGCGAGCCACGGATTTTTGCCAGCTCCCAGCCCGGACCTAAGTAGCGGGTGCGCATTTCTGGGTTCGCCTCAAAGCCGCCACACGCCAGCACCACTGCGCGCCCGACGAAACGCAGACGTTCGCCGTTCTGGCTGGCGTTGACGCCGATGACGTTCTCGCCATCCATGATGAGTGATTTGGCGCGGGTGTTGTAGAAGATGTCAATGTTGGCGAGCTCCGCGGCGCGGTCCAGATACTGAACCAGTCCTGAGCCACCGCCCGAGACTTCAAGTGGCATGCGACCGAAGTAGCGCCGCCGTCCGTTCACCATGGCCGACTGGCGACCGTAGTTGGGGACGAATTTCACCCCTTTGCTGCGCAGCCAGACCATGATGTCCAAGCTGCGGGTGACCAGAAATTCTGAGAGTTCCGGATCCGTCTTGAACTGAGTCAGGCGAAACAGATCGTCAAAGAATTCATCGGTGGTGTTGGTGCCGAAGTCGCTTTCAGCAATCTCGGCGTCAGTGAGGTCAACAACTTTCTGCAGTTCCTCCAGCGAGGAAAATGCAAAGCGCATCACGCCGCCAGCAAACCGGCTGTTGCCGCCGCTTTCATCGGGCGATGCCGCCTCAAGCATGGCCACGCGTGCACCCTGGTCCCGCGCAGCCAGCGCCGCACACAAAGCGGCATTGCCCTTGCCGACCACGATGACGTCATATTGTTTGTCTTCCATGACCCTTGTCTTTCTTTGATGAGGTGAGTGTTATTGCGAGTCAGGCGTTGAGCCACCAAGGTGGCCATACACAGGACGAACTTAGCTTCCAGCAGGCTTGTGGCTGGAGCGTGTCGTTTATATTTGCCTGAAAACAGGAGATAGAATACCACCGTATACCAAAATTTTCCAATCCGTTTTAAAAAATTACAACGCGTCCAGGACCCATGAGCTCAATCATTCAAGGCGGCAGGCATGTGGGGGCCGGTGCGCTGCCGGCATGGGTCGCGATGGCGGGGGGGCAGTCCGTTGGGCTGATGGCGGAGCCGTACGGCGCGCGCAAGGCCCGTGTCGTCGACGGATTGATGAGATGGGAGCCGTGTTCAGACGCTTCTGAATGGCCACGACTGCTGACGCCCGCATGAGCGGGCAGGACAGTGGCTTAAAGCGGAAGCGGGGCTTCCGCAGAGGTCGAGTTCTGAGTGACTTCACTGCGCTGCAACGCGACCCGTGCCCGCAATGCACCCCGCACGTGAGTCAGGGCAGCAGCCCTGGCGGCGTCTTCGTCGTGACGCTCGATGGCGTCGACCAAGGCTCGATGCTGGATCAGCACCTCGTGACGGCGTTCTACGTTCACCAGAGTCGAAACCTGTCGGTGCGCCACAGAGGTGTCGAAAATCATTTGCAAAAATTTGACCAAGTAACGGTTTCGCGCAGCTTCGGAAATCAGCTGGTGAAAGGCGCGGTTGTGCTCAACCATTTTGTCTGGCATGTCCGTCAATGTCGCTTCGATCTCGACCATGTGAATCAAGCGGCTGGTTTCTGCATCCGTCGCAAATCGCGCAGCCAACGCCGCCACCGTGCTTTCAAGGACCTCGCGAGCGCTGTAAAGCTCATAGATGGCCGCCTCATCGAGCGTCGCGACAACCAAGCCGCGACGGGGATGGGACGTCAAGAGGCCTTCGCTTTCGAGTCGCCGCAAACCCTCACGGGCAGGCGTGCGACTGATCTTCAGCCAGTCGGCGACCATGTACTCAGACACACGGTCGCCCGGTTTCATCTGGTTAGCCCTGATGGCTTCCAGCACGGCTTGATAAGCCATATCACCGAGCAACACGGTAGGAGTATTTTGTTTTGGCACAGAAATTATTGTCTCATGGGGATGCCATGAGCACCGCTTCCCAACAGTTAGCCGTATTTGCAACCGGACTGCGTTTGCAGGATGTGCCACTGGACGTACTTCGGCGCGCCAAAGTCTGTATCGCCGACACCGTGGCCTGTGGCGTCTTTGGGGCTCAGTTGCCCTGGAGTCGCAGCATGGCCGACTACGCGGCTCGTTACGGTGCTGGTGGTCCTTGTGGTTTGTTTGGAGGTTCCGGGCCAGGGTTGCAGGCTCCTTTAGCCGCTTTGGCGAACGGGACCAGCGTGCATGCCTTTGAGCAGGACAGTCTGCGCTTCCCCGGTGCGGGTGTGCACCCGGGGGCCGCTTTGGTGCCGACAATCGCAGCCGCTTGCCAAGACACAGGAGCCGATGGCGCGACGGCCTTACGTGCTTTCGTGGCTGGCTGCGAGGTCTTGTTCCGGATTGGCGCTGCATCTCACCACAGCAGCGAAAAACTGGGGTTTCACGCGCCTGGCTTGACCGGCGTTTACGGTGCTGCCGTTGCCGCCTCTGTGGTGTATGGATTGAATGCCGTTGAAATGGCTCAAGCGATGGGCGTTGCCGGTTCCATGTCGGCGGGATTGCTGGCCTTTACCCGGTCAAAAGAGGGGGCCATGGTCAAGCGCCTGCACATGGGGCGTGCCTGCGAGGCGGGCATCACAGCAGCGCGGCTGGCTCAAGGCGGATTCACCGGGCCAGAGACTGTGCTCGAAGGACGCTTCGGCTACCTGGATGTTTTCTGCCGCGATGGCGATCCGTTGCTGCTCACTCAAGGATTAGGCGAGGAGTGGGAGACGCGACGAATATGTTTAAAGCGCTATGCCTGCCACGTCACCGCACAAGCGCCGGTGCAGGGACTCAGAGAGTTGATGCAGCAGCACGAGTTCACGGCTAACGACGTGTTGGAGATGGAGCTTGCCTGTACTGACAAGGTAATCAGTCACCATGACATCAGAGACCCCCAAGATTTGATGCAGGCGCAGTACAGCGTGCCTTTTTGTCTGGCGATGGCCCTGCACCGAGACCCGCTGGACCCCGCGGTATTCAATGATTCAGTCCTGACGGATACCGGCATCAAGGCGGCATGTGCAGCAGTCCGGCTGGTGACCGGAGAAAATCTACCAACATCATGGAGCGCTAGGCTCCGGGTTGTACTGAAAGACGGTCGTGAATTACGGCGAGACGCCTTTGCTTTCAAAGGCATGCCGGGCGATGAAATGACGCCTCAGGAAGAGCGCATGCGGTTTGAGCTCTTGTGTGCAGCGCTGGGACCGCAGAAGGTTGCCGCACTGTATGACCGTTTGTATCGGCTCGAATCAGAACCGGCGTTTCCCGATTCAGCCTTGATGGCGTGAATCTTGGATCACCAGAAAGCCACAACAATCGCCAGCGTTAGCGACGCAACAGCCACCACCTGAACCCGGTAGTCCAGCAACCAGCCGCGCTGCTGATCGGGCTGCACCAGATCCAGCCGCCAAAGTGAGGAGCGCATGTCCGGGTCCTCGCGCGGCTTTGTGCACAGGCTCACACCGATGCAAATCAGCAGACACAAGCCAGTGGTCAGACCCGCCACGATGGTGAAGTGCAGGGTCAGCCAGCCAGCCTGTTTGCAAAGCAGGCTGGCCAGTCCCATGGCATGTCCAATGATCAGTGTGGCCAGTGCCGCAGCGGGGGTGGTGCGGGCCCAGAACAGCCCCAGCAAAAAGATGGCGACGACGGGTGGTACGGCATACGAAAAAATCTCTTGCAAATAGGCAAAGATGCCGGGGAAGTTGCTGATCATTGGGGCCCACAATGCGGCCAGCAACATGAACACCACGGTCAGCCAGCGCGCCATTTTGACAGCCCCTTTTGGGCCCAAGCGGGTTTTGTGTGTGTCGCTCAAAAAGTCGTGATAGACCAAGGTCGAGGCGGCGTTCAGGGTGCTGTCGATGGTCGACATGATGGCCGCAATCAAACCGGCCAACACCAATCCGCGCAGGCCTGAAGGAAGCAATGTGGTCACCAGCGTTGGGAAAACAGCATCAGCCTTGGCAATGTCGGGCAGGATGCTGGCGGCCATCGCACCCGGCAAGACCATGATGAACAAGGGCGTCAGCTTGAGCAGGCCGGCCAGCGTCAGCGACCAGCGCGCATGGTCCACACTGCGCGCCGCCAGCACGCGCTGCACGATATATTGGTTGGTTGACCAGTAATAAAAACCAAGAACAGGCACGCCAATCAAGGTGCCTAGCCAAGGTAAATTCGGGTCGTCCAGCGGCCGGATCAGCGACAAGTGCCCCGGCGGCAAACCGGCGGTGGCTTGTGACCACGAATAGCCGTTGGCGGCAAAAATAAGCCACGTCAGCGCCGTCGATCCGGCCAGCAACACGATGGCTTGAATCACGTCGGTGTAAACCACTGCGCGCAAGCCGCCGATCGCGGTGTATGCGCCGGCAAACACGGCCAGCCCAATGCAGCTTGGCCAGAGCGGCAAGCCGGGAAAGAACACTTGCAGAATCAACACGCCGGCAAAAATGCTGCCGGCGGTATCAACAAAGATCGACAGAAAAATTGTCAGTGCAGAAAAGTAACGGCGCACCGTCGAGCTGTAGCGTCGCTCCAAATATTCAGGGATGGTGGTGATGCGCTGCTTGAAGAAAACCGGCACCGTCACAAAGGCCATGAACAGAAACAGGAGGCCGGCCATCCACTCGTAATTGGCCACCGAAATGCCCGAGGTGTAGGCCTGGCCACTCAGGCCGACCAGCGTGGTGCCGGAGATGTTCGAAGCGAACAGCGAGAAGCCGATGGCCACGCAACCCAAGCTGCGGCCAGCCAGAAAATAGTCATCGGCATCTTCAATTTTGCGCGACACCCACAGGCCGATGGCCAGGATGCACACGCCGTACAGACCAATGATCCACAGGTCGAGAGAGGTGAGGTTTCCCGTTGCGATGAAATTCAAAATCTCGGCCTTGTGGTTCAGGTCAAACTTAAGTCGTCTTGAAGCCGGCGGCTACGACGCCATGGGCGCAAATAGCTTCGTCTTCATCGCCCGTGCCGCCGCTGGCGCCGACAGCACCCAGAATAGAACCGTCGGCACTTTTGATCAGCACCGCGCCGGGTTGTGGCAAAAATTTGCCGTCCGACGTCGCCGCCAGCGACAAAAAGAAATTCGGATTGTCTTTGGCGCGCTCGCTGAGCCCGCGGCTTGAAATACCCATACCGACAGCACCCCAGGCTTTGCCCGTGGCAACGTCGACGCGGAACATGCTGGCACCGTCTTCGCGCTGCATCGCTTTGACGTGGCCGGCGTCATCCAATACCACCACTGCCATGGGCTTGTAGCCCATTTCTTTGGAGTGTTCAAGGGCTGAATCAATCATCTTGTTGGCTTGTGCCAAGGTGAGTCGCGTCATGAAAGTCTTTCTTGTTGAAAAGGGAAAGTGGGTCCATGCTGGCCAGCGGCTAGCACGTCTCGACAGTGTATTGAAACCGATCGGTGGTGATGTTTGCACTGTGCCATTCAATCACTTGACCCGTGGGCCCGGTTAAGAAGGGTATTCTTCGACTGGTATTTTGGCGCTGTCGTCAAGTCAGCCAAGTGCAAAGTGGATAGAGCACATTGCGAACAACTCAGAAAAAGGAACAGAGAATGAGCAAGCCAGTCATTGGGGTCGTCGGTTTAGGCATCATGGGCAGCGCGATGGCCGAAGAGCTGATCAAGTGCGGCTATGCAGTGGTCGGCTACGACGTCTCCGCACCCGCTTGCAAACGGCTGAAAGCCGCTGGTGGCAAAGCACTGGCATCAGCGACAGCGGTGGCCGATGCCTCGTCCATCGTCATCGTCTCTTTGTCGACCTCGTTCGCATTGACTGAGACGGTCAAAAAGCTCGCTGCGGCCAAACCGCGTAGCAAGGGCGAGGGCCTGTTGGTGGTCGAGACCAGCACCTTGCCCATGGCCGACAAAGAGCAAGCGCTCAAAGCGCTGCGCCGCGTCGGTATGTCGGTGCTGGACTGCCCTATCAGCGGCACGGCTGTGCGCATGAAGGAGCGTGCCTGGACGGTGTTTTGCAGTGGCAGCAAGGCGGCTTTTAAACGCGTTGAGTCAGTGCTGAAAGTGTTCACCGACAACGTGCCGTATGTAGGCGCGTATGGCAACGGCACCAAGATGAAGTTTGCGGCGAATCATCTGGTCGCCATTTACAACGTCGCTTGCGCCGAGTCGGTGACGCTGGCGCGCAAGATGGGGCTGGATCCGCAAGACGTGTTGAACCTGTTTGGCAGCAGCCCCGTCATCGGTACGGGGGTGATGCGTCTGCGCATGCCGTTCATGATTCGCGGCGAGTATTCGCCGCCGACCATGAAAGTTGAAGTCTGGCAAAAAGACATGCAGGTCATCGGCGACATGGCCAAGTCTGTCGATTGCCCGACGCCCTTGTTCAGTGCCTGCGTGCCAATTTACAGCGCTGCCATGGCCCAAGGTTTGGGTCAGCAGGACACCGCTTCGGTTGGCGAGGTGCTCGCCAACATGGCTGGGATCGCCCCCAAGGCAAAGGGTAAACGCTGAGGCGTTGAAACCGTTTTGGCCGGGTCTGCCGCCTTAGAATTTGCGACTGTCTATGACTCAACTTGAAGGTTTGACCATGCAGCGCTGGATGAAAAAATTATGGGGTTTGTTTTTGTCGACATTGACCTGCTGCGCCATGGCGCAAAGCTATCCAGCCCCCAAGCCGGGCAGCTGGACGGCCAAAGACTTTCGGTTTCACACTGGCGAGGTGATGCCTGAGCTGAAGATCGGCTACACCACGGTGGGTGAGCCGACCGGTGAGCCGGTGGTCATTCTGCATGGCACTGCAGGGTCTGGCGCAGGCCTGTTGACGCCTGCATTTGCCGGTCAGCTGTTCGGACCGGGTCAGGCGCTGGACGCCAGCAAGTACTTCATCATCCTGCCCGACGCGATTGGCACCGGTCGTTCGACCAAACCTTCGGATGGTCTGCGCGCCAAGTTTCCGCAGTACAACTACACCGACATGGTGGCCGCGCAACACCGTCTGGTGACTGAGGGGTTGGGTGTCAAACACGTGCGGCTGGTGCTGGGTAACTCCATGGGCGGCATGCAGGTCTGGATGTGGGGCATTGCGCACCCTGACTTCATGGATGTACTGGTGCCCATGGCCGCCATGCCCAGTGCCATGTCCGGTCGCAACTGGATGATGCGGCGCCTGATCATTGACTCGATCCGCAATGACCCTGAGTGGCTGGGCGGCAACTACACCACCCAGCCGCGCAGCGCGCAATTTGCATCGGTGTTTTTTGCCACAGCCACCAGCGGTGGCAACCAAGCTTTGCAACGACTGGCACCGACCAGCGCCAAGGCCGACCAGTGGTTGGACGAGCGGCTCAAAGCCCCCTTCACAGGTGATGCTAACGACAACCTTTTTCAGTGGGAATCTTCGCGTGACTACAACCCGTTGGCGGGTCTGGAAAAAATCAAGGCGACGTTGCTGGCCATCAACTCTGCTGACGACGAACGCAACCCTCCTGAACTGGGCGTGATGGAGCGTGAGCTCAAACGCGTTCCGAACGCTCGCCTGTTGCTGTTGCCCGCCAGTGACCAGACAGCGGGTCATGGCACCACGGGGCAGGCCAAATGGTGGAAAGATCAGGTCGCTGAGCTGTTGAAAAAAACACCTCGGAAAGCACCTTAAAAACCCAAGCTGATTCAGCCGCACTGGCTGTGACCCCTCTGAGGAAATAGGCATGAATAAATCCCTGCGAATGCTGGCCGGTGGCCTGCTGATTTTGTCTTGCGCCGTGCAGGCGCGCGTCACGCGCATCGTCATCGATGAAACCCTGCCGATGCCGGCAGTGGCTGGCGCAGCAAACGGTATGGCGTACGAGCAGATGGCCGGCCGCGCCTTTGGTGAGTTGGACCCCAAGCTGCCGGGCAACGCCATCATCCAGGACATCGAGTTGGCCAAGGACGAAGATGGCAAAGTGCGTTACGTGGCGTCGTTCGTTATCTACAAACCGGTTGACTTGAAGCAGGCCAGCGGATTGATGTGGCACGATGTGCCTAACCGCGGCCGCGTCTATCCGTTTGCGCCCCAGGAGCGGGCATTCGGCGACATCGAACTGGCCAGCGCCTGGCAAGGGGACAACGTCGGTGCGACAACAGTGCGGCCGAAAGCCAGCGTCGCCGGCATGCAATTTCTGCAAGTGCCGGTCGCCCGTCAAGCTGATGGCTCCCGTGTCACGGGCCAAGTCCTCGGGCGCATCGTCAACCGAAGTGGATCAGGCTCGCAGCCGCTGATGGTGCAAACCAATCCGGTGCCCTACAAACCCATGAGCCTGGAGACCGGAAAAGCGAAATTAACGTCACGTGCCGGTGAGACCATGAACGGCGAAGTGATCGATGAGCAAGCCATGGCCGCCAGTGATTGGGCTTGGGCCCGTTGCGACGCCCAAAACCCGTTTCCCGGTGTGCCCGACGCGGCACAAATTTGCCTGAAAAAAGGCTTTGATGCGAAGCGTCTCTACCAAGTGGTGTTCACCGCGGCCGACCCCTATGTGCTGGGTGTGGGTTTTGCCGCTTGGCGCGATGTTGGCGCGTTCTTCAAGCAGGCGCAGGCCGACGATGTCGGCACGCCCAACCCCATCGCCAAAACGGTGAAACACAGCATTGGCCGGGGTGTTTCTCAGTCTGGCAATTACCTGCGCGGTTGGCTGCACCTTGGCTTTAACCGCGACGAAGCCGGCGCCCCGGTACATGACGGCTTGTGGCCGATCATCGCGGGTCGGCGGATTGCGCTGAACTTCCGCTGGGCGCAACCCGACGGCGTGCTGGAGCTGTACCAAGCCGGCAGCGAAGGGCCGCAGTGGTGGCTGCCGCATCCGGACGTGTTGCGCGGCATTCCTGCCGCCGGCATTCTGGACCGTTGTGCGGCCACGCAAACCTGTCCCAAGGTCATGGAACACTTTGGCTCGGCCGAAGTCTGGGCCCTCAAGCTGACGCCAGAGTGGATTGGCACCGACGCCAAGCAAGACCTGCCTTTGCCGGCCAACGTGAAGCGTTATTACATCGCCGGCAGCCACCACGGTGGCGGCGCAGGTGGTTTCAACTCAAGCCTGCCCGGTGTTGGCTTGCCCAAAGAAGGGCCGATATGCCCGGGTAATAATTTCGGCCAAGGTGTTTTGCCGGCCAACCCGATGCCGCACACCCAAACCGTCAATGCGCTGCGCGTGCACTTTCGGAACTGGGTGATGCGGGGAACCGAGCCCCCCGCCAGCCGGTATCCGACACTGGCTGCTGGCACGCTGGTCGAAGCGCACAAGACTGCCATGGGCTTTCCGGCACTGCCCGGTTTACGGCCTACCTTGCCTGAACGCGACTTCATCATGCCGGTGCTTGACTACGACTGGGGTCCTGATTTCAAAGCAGTCGACGGTTCGGGTGTCGCCTCTATTGCGCCACCCAAAATCAAGCAGGTGCTGAAAATGATGGCGCCCAGGGTCGATGCCGATGGCAACGAACTGGGCGGTGTGCCCGTGGTGTTGGCCGATGCGCCGCTGGGGACTTATCTGGGTTGGAATGTCACGGCGGATGGCGAGATGCCGTTTCACAAAGACCAAATTTGCAACTATGTGGGCGGCATGGTGGCGTTTGCACGAAACACGCAAGAACGTATCGCCCATAGCGACACTCGACTTTCTTTAGAGGAGCGCTACGGCTCGCACGATGGCTACGTGGCCGCGGTGACCAAGGCCGCCGAGCGGGCTCACAAAGAAGGCTTCTTGCTGCAAGAGGATGCCAAGGCGTTGATCACTGACGCAAAAGCCAGTGCCGTGCTGCGTTGAGCCTTTGCCGATGCTAGACTCGCGGCCCGAAGCCCGTCATTCTGCTGAGTTGCAGCACCTCTGAGAACCCCATGAAATCACCGAGTCTGTCAGGTAGCCGCCAGCTCGGCTTTGGTTTTGATGACGCTGTTATTCCGATGCCAACGGTGCCGCCGGTGATCGCTTTGCGAAAGGCAGCAACGCCGCCAGCGGTGCCGGTCACCGCTAAGCCAGTGATTGACACCCCAACTGAGCCCACACGGACGGCAGACGCTGACGCCATGGCCAATGTGTTGGACGCCCACCCTGACTTTCGTGTGCTGCGACGGTTGGTACCCCGGCTGGCGTTTCCGCCAGCCACCGGGCCCGTCGCGACGCTGCTAGTGCTCGACACCGAAACCACTGGCCTGAACGCAGCGCGTGACAAAGTCGTTGAACTGGCTTTGCTGCGCGTGACGGTGGACTTGCGCACCGGCCAGCCGGTCGGTGCGGTGCTGGTCTACGACGGCCTGGAAGATCCCGGCATGCCGATGCCCGACGAGATCATCGCCATCACCGGCATCACCGATGACATGTTGCACGGGCAGCGGCTGGACGAAGCCGAAGTGCAGCGCTTGATCGATGGCGTTGACTTGGTGCTGGCGCACAACGCCGGCTTTGACCGGCCCTTTGTCGAGTCCCGATTGCCCCAGTTTGCGGCGCTGAACTGGGCTTGCTCGTTCGCCGACATCGACTGGAAGCAAGAGGGCCGCGGCTCGGCCAAATTGACCTCGCTGGCCTACGATCTGGGATTTTTCTACGATGCGCACCGTGCTGAGATGGATTGCCATGCACTGCTGGCGGTGCTGATGGCACCGCTCAAAACGACCCAGGCCAGCGGCTTGTCGCGCTTGATCGAATCAGCCCTCACGCCGACCTTTCGTTTGCAAGCGACGAACGCGCCGTTTGACGCCAAAGACCTGCTCAAGGCGCGCGGCTACCGCTGGGACGGCGCACAAAAAGTCTGGCACACGCGCTTGGGCGATGAGGCCGCTTTGGTGCTTGAATGCGAGTGGCTCAAAGCAACCGTCTACGCCGGCCGCAGCAGTCGCGTTCAGGTTGAAGAACTCGACGCCAAAACCAAGTATTCCGCGCGGCCAGGGCAAGTCGGCTGGCGCGAACTCTGAGGCTTATTCAGCCTTCAGCTTGAGAGCAGCATCGTACAACTCATTGCGCGATGCGCCGGTGATCTCGGCGGCGAGTTTGACGGCGGTCTTGAGCGGTAATTCAGCCAGCAGCAACTTCAACACGCGACCGCCATCGTCTGCAGCGGCCGCTTGCGGGGCAGGGTGCAGCACCAGCGCAAACTCACCCCGCAGACGCTGTGGGTTGGCGGCGAGCCAAGCCGGTAATTCACTCGCGGGCAGGGTGGCGATTTCTTCAAACTGCTTGGTCAGCTCGCGCGCCACCGTGATGGCGCGTTCAGCCAGCGGCGCACAGGCGCGGGCCAGCGCCTCCATGCGGTGCGGTGCTTCCAAAATCACGACCGCGCGTTTTTCAGTCAATAAGGTTTGCACGGCTTGGTCGCGCTCGCCAGCTTTGCTCGGCAAAAAACCGGCAAACACAAAACCGCTGTCGCCCGAGATACCGGCCACGCTCAAGGCGGTGGTGACACTGCTGGCGCCCGGCAGTGGCGTGCTTTTGAAGCCAGCCGCGCGAACAGCCGCTACCAGCCGCGCACCCGGGTCGCTGATAGCGGGCGTGCCGGCGTCGCTGACGTAAGCCACGCGTTCACCGCGTTGCAGCCGGTTGATAACGCTGACCGCCGCCTCGGCTTCGTTGTGTTCGTGCACCGGCAGCAAGGGCTTATTGATGCCGTACTGGCGCAGCAGGGTTTGGGTATGGCGTGTGTCTTCGCAGCCGATCGCATCGACCAAGCCCAGCACATGCAATGCGCGCAGGCTGATGTCAGACAAATTACCAATCGGTGTGGCAACCACGTAAAGTGTGGCGGGTGGGTAGTGTTGCAGGCCAGCGGCAGCCCGGGCGGCCTCCAAGGCCAAGTCGAAAGAAGCGTTCAATGTGGTTTTCCAAAAAACAAGCGGCAGCGCCGATCGGGCAGATTACCACCAAGCGGCGCGGCGACGCCGCGGAAGCCTTGGCCTGCGCTTACTTGGTTGGGCAGGGCTTGCGCCTGGTTGACGCCAACTTCAACACGCCGGGTCGCGGCGGAGGCGAAATTGACCTGGTGATGCGGGCTCCGGACGGTACGCTGGTTTTTGTCGAAGTGCGGCAGCGCAGCACGGCGTCGCATGGTGGTGCGGGCGGCAGCATCACGCATGCCAAGCAGCGCCGAATTATCTTTGCTGCCCGCCATTATTTGATGAGATTCGCCAGTTTGCCGCCGTGTCGATTTGACGTTGTGCTGGTGCAGGGGACTGAAGGAATGCAAACGATCGAATGGTTGCAATCGGCATTTGATGCGTCTTGACACAAGTTCTTGAGCAGGTGACGCTATCATGCAGGCCATGATTGAACAACGCATTGAGCAGCACTTTATTGACAGTGCCGACCTCAAATACCAAGCGGCGCAAGTCCTGTCGAAACCCATTGCAGCCGCTATTTCGGCCATTCTCGCCAGCGTCACCAGCGGTGGCAAGGTGCTGGCCTGCGGCAACGGTGGCGGTGCGGCCAGTGCGCAACATTTTGCCGCCAAATTCGTCGCCGGCTACGAACGTGAGCGGCCTGAGCTGGCCGCCATCGCTCTCAGCACCGATTCTTCCGTTGTCACAGCCATCGCCCACAATTACGATTTCAATGTCATCTTCGCCAAGCAGGTGCGCGCCTTTGGTGGCGCTGGCGATGTCTTACTGGCCATCAGCAGCAGCGGTGATTCAGCCAATGTGTTGGCGGCCATTGACGCTGCCCACGAACGGGACATGACCGTGGTGGCGCTGACCGGCAAAGGCGGCGGCAAGATGACTTTCGCCTTGCGCGAAACCGATGTGCATATTTGCATTCCGCACGACCGCATCAGCCGCATTCAGGAGGTCCATCTGTTGGTCCTGCACTGTATTTGCGATGGCGTGGACGCTCAATTACTAGGTGATCAGGAGGTCTCGACATGAACCCATTTATTTTTAAACGTCGGCTACTCGCCGTCGGTTTCACTGTCGCCGTTGTCGGCGTGACCGGTTCTCTCACGGCTTGCGTGCCGTTGGTCCTGGGTGGTGCCGCGGCCGGTACGGCGCTGGTCGCCACCGACCGCCGAACCTCGGGTGCCCAGCTCGAAGATGAGGGTATTGAGCTGCGCGCACTCAGCCGTGTGCGCGAGAGCTTTGGGACGCGTGTCCGTGTCAGCACTGTCAGCTTCAATCGCCAGGTCCTGCTGATCGGCGAAGTCCCTAGTTTGCAAGACAAGCAGGCGGTCGAAGACATGGTGAAGAAAATTCAAAATGTCGATTCGGTCGTCAATGAACTCGGGGTAAGGAACTCACCGTCACTGGCCGACCGTTCGGGCGACTTGTTGATCACCGGCCGCCTCAAGGCCGCGATATTAGATGCGCGCGACTTGCAAAGTAACGCCTTCAAGGTGGTGACCGAGAACAACACGGTTTACCTGATGGGCCGCGTCACGCAACGTGAGGCTGATCGCGTGACCGGCATCGCGCGGACCATCCCGGGCACGCAGCGGGTGGTGCGAATTTTTGAGACCATCACCGAAGAAGAGTTGCAGCGCCTGCAGCCTTCGCGCGCTACAAAATCTTGAGTCAGAACGCGCGGTCATAGATTGCCGCGCTTCGCTCGCCAAGACGGAAATTTCGTCGCCGAGTCTCCAGACAACTCGTCACTGCGAGCGCGGCGTGGCAGTCCAGAGTCTTGTTGAAAGCGCCTTATTTCAGCCGTTTGATCAGGCTGGAGGTGTCCCAACGGCGGCCACCCATGGCTTGCACGTCGGCATAAAACTGGTCAACCAAGGCGGTGACCGGCAGGCGTGCGCCATTGTGCTTGGCTTCGTCCAGCACCAAGCCTAAGTCTTTGCGCATCCAGTCGACAGCAAAGCCAAAATCAAACTTGTCGGCGACCATGGTCGTGCCGCGGTTCTCTAACTGCCAGCTTTGCGCTGCGCCCTTGCCGATCACGTCGAGCGCCAGATTCATGTCGAGGCCGGCTTTTTGGCCGAAAGCGATGGCTTCACTCAAACCTTGTACCAGCCCGGCAATGCAAATTTGGTTGACCATTTTCGTCAGCTGACCGGCGCCGCTGTCACCCATCAAAGTGAAGGCTTTCGAAAAAGCCATGCCCGCTGGTTTGACGTTGTCAAAGGCCGCTGCGTCGCCGCCGCACATGACCGTGAGCGCGCCGTTTTGCGCGCCGCCCTGGCCACCGGATACGGGCGCATCAACAAAAGCCAAGCCCAGATTTTTGGCCGCTGCAGACAACTCGCGGGCCACTGTGGCGGAGGCCGTGGTGTGGTCGACAAACACGGCACCCGGCTGCATACCGGCAAAAGCGCCGTCTGCGCCCAGCGTCACGCTGCGCAGGTCGTCGTCGTTACCGACGCAGCAAAAAACAATCTCAGCGCCAGCGCTGGCCAAGCGCGGCGTGGCGGCTTGGCGCGGTGCGGCCGTGCCTGCAAACTCTGCGCACCAAGCGGCCGACTTGCTGGCGCTGCGGTTGTAGACCGTGACTTCATGGCCGGCCAATGCCAGGTGACCGGCCATTGGGTAACCCATCACGCCCAAGCCGATGAAGGCGACTTTGCGGGAGGCTGTGGCGGTGTAGCTTTTGGCGTTGGTGCTGTTGGTCATGGGCTGGTCTTTGTAATTTGGAAAAATGGGGGGCCGCAGTGGCTGCAGCGGCAGTGATTTTTACACAGAGCGTCAGCACTCACCCCGGAAACTGCGCAGGCGTTTTGGCTTTATTGCGCGCTTCTGCGGGTGTAATCCGCTGCCTTTTGACCAACTCAGCCAAGCTTTGATCGAGTGTCTGCATGCCCTGGCTCAGACCGGTCTGCAGACTGGAGTACATCTGGGCCACTTTGCCTTCGCGGATCAAATTGCGGATGGCTGACGTGCCCAGCATAATTTCGTGCGCCGCCACGCGGCCCGAGCCATCCGCCGTCTTGCACAAGGTTTGTGCCACCACACCTTGCAGCGACTCTGACAGCATGCTGCGCACCATCTCTTTTTCGTCAGCGGGAAAGACGTCGATGATGCGGTCGATGGTCTTGGTGGCGCTGGCGGTGTGCAGTGTGGCAAACACCAGGTGGCCGGTTTCGGCGGCCGACAAAGCCAGGCGAATAGTCTCTAAATCCCGCATTTCACCGACCAAAATCACGTCGGGATCTTCTCGCAAAGCGGATCGCAGGGCGGCGCTAAAGCTGTGCGTATGGCGGCCTACTTCGCGCTGATTCACCAGGCAATTTTTAGCGTCGTGGACAAACTCGATCGGGTCTTCCACCGTGATGATGTGGCCGCGCTGCGTGCGGTTGTAAAAGTCGACCATCGCCGCCAGTGTGGTCGATTTGCCCGACCCAGTGGGTCCTGTCACCAGCACCAGCCCACGCGGCTTGAGCGCTAGGTCGGCGACGATGGCCGGAGCGCCCAGGGTGTCAAGCATCGGCACGACAGACGGGATGCTGCGAAACACGGCGCCCGCACCGCGACTGTGCTGAAACGCATTGACGCGAAAACGCGCCAAGCCCGGCACATCCAAACCAAAGTCCAGCTCCAGCGATGTTGCAAAGTCCTCGTGCTGTTGGCGGCTCATCGCCTGCGCCAACAAGTCGTCAACCTGCGCTGCGTCCATGGCCGGTAAGTCCAGCGCGTGGATCTCGCCATGCACGCGCAGCATGGGCGGCAGGCCGGACGACAGATGCAGGTCTGATGCCTGGCGGGTTGTGGCCGTGGCCAGCAGTTGAGTGAGTTCCATAAAATCCTTTGCACATTGACTTCGAATGTAGTTCAAAAGTAATATAAAAATAACGATCGGCAGTTCGTTACAGTCAACGGCATGACCCTTCAAACGAACGCACCAGCCCACGACAGTCAAGTGCCCCCTATCGCGACCATCGCCAGCCAACTCGCGCAGGTGCGCCAGCACATCTCGCAATCCGCTCTGGCGGCCGGGCGTGAGCCGACCAGCGTGCGCTTGCTCGCGGTCTCGAAGACCTTCGGTGCTGACGCCGTGATCGAGGCCGTGCAGGCCGGACAGACGGCTTTTGGCGAGAACTACATTCAAGAAGGGGTGGAGAAAATCCAGGCCCTGCGACAGTGGCGGGCCGAACCAGCGCAGTCAGGGCAACCGCAACTGGAGTGGCATTGCATCGGCCCCATCCAAAGCAACAAGACGCGTTTGGTGGCGGAACATTTTGACTGGGTGCAGTCGATCGATCGGTTGAAAATTGCCCAACGATTGAGTGAGCAACGACCGGCCGATTTACCGTCGCTGCAAGTTTGCCTGCAAGTGAATATCGATGGTGGTGCCAACAAATCGGGCGTGTCGCCTGAGGACGCGATGGCACTTGCGCAAGCGGTGACAAAGTTGCCGCGACTGGTGTTGCGAGGGCTCATGGCAATACCCGAGCCAGCGTCTGACGATGCCAGTGCCCGGGCGGTGCACGCGCGCACGGCCGCGTTGCTGGCCCGGATCAACGCGGCGGGCGGACTAACGCAACCGCTCGACATCTTGTCGATGGGTATGAGCGCGGACCTTGCGCCCGCCATTGCGGCAGGCAGCACGATGGTCCGCGTGGGCTCGGCTATTTTTGGCGGGCGCAGCTAAGGCCAGCCGTCGCTTTAGCCGCTTGTTCGCGCCGCAAAATGTGCCTTGATGAACGCATCCAGCTCGACGATCGGCAAGGCTTTGCTGTACAAAAAGCCTTGATAACTCTCACAGCCATGTCGCATCAAAAAATCCCGCTGTGCCTGGTTTTCCACGCCTTCAGCCATCAGTTCCAGCCCCAAACTCTGGGCCAAACCGATGATGGTTCGGGCAATCGCCGCATCGTTGGGGTTGGTCAACACATCTTTGACAAATGTGCGACAAATTTTTAACTGATCGAGCGGCAATTTTTTGAGGGAGGACAGCGCAGAATAGCCGGTGCCAAAATCGTCAATCGACAGCGTGACGCCAGCATCTTTGAGCATGCCCATTTTGGCAATCGTCACATCTATATCAACGGCCAGCAAACTCTCTGTGAGTTCAAGCTTGAGGCGGCTCGCCTGAATGCCGGTGCGCTTGATCAGTGCCATCACCTGATCGACAAACTCAGGGTGGCAAAACTGCCGCACGCTAACGTTCACCGCGATGCACAACTTTTCAGTTTCGGGTCGTTGTGACCATGCCGCCAACTGTGCACAAGCCGTCTCCAGTACCCAGCTGCCCAGCGGCAAGATCAGGCCACTTTGTTCGGCCTGTGAAATAAAATCATCGGGCATGGCCAATCGCTCAGCCCGTTGCCAGCGCAGCAGCGCTTCGACGCCGACCATCTGGCCGTCACGGCCGACTTGGGGTTGGTAGTGGACGACAAATTGATGGTCATAAAAGGCTTGCCGAAGATCGGTGGAGAGCGTGGCCTTGGCGGTTGCTGCAATCTGCATTTCGGGGTCAAAAAAACACATCGTGTTGCGACCTGCGGCTTTGGCTTGGTACATGGCCAGGTCGGCCTGTTTCAGTGCATCGCCCATGCTTTGGCTGCGAAGGCCAATTTGCGTGACGCCGATGCTGCAGGTGCCGTGGTATTGGTGGCCGCTCAAGTTGTAAGGCACGGCTAATGCGGCCAAAACTTTTTCACCAACCACACGTGTTTTTTGGAGCGCGGTCTCAGGGTCGTCAGACAGGTCTTCGAGCATGACGACAAATTCATCGCCGCCAAGTCGGGCGACAGTGTCGCTGCGCCGCACGCAGCTCTGCAAGCGAGTGGCCACTTGCTGCAGCATCATGTCGCCCCTGGAATGGCCCAGCGTGTCATTCAATACTTTGAAGTTGTCTAGATCGATGAACATCAGCGCACCGATTTTTTTGTGCTCCTTCGCAGGTGATAGTACAGTTTCTAGTCGTGTGGTCAGCAGCTGTCGGTTGGGCAGTTGCGTCATGGTGTCGTAAAAGGCCAAATGTTCGATCTTCTCATCGGCTGCTTTGCGCTCGGTGATGTCGCGACCCACGGCGACCCAGTGGGTCAGACCGCGGTTCTGATAATTCACTGGCACGATGTTCAACTCCAACCAAAACGTCTCGCCATTTTTTTTGTAACAAATAAGTTCAGCTCTGACGGGCAGCGAGTGGCCTAAGGCGTGGTTGATACGTGTGAGTGCATTGCGCTGGGTATTTGGGCCTTGCAGCAACTCGGGTGTGCGGCCCATCACCTCGACTTGGCTGTAACCGGTCAGCCGCACAAACGCCTGGTTGACAAAAACGATCTTCGGCCATGCCCCTTCGTGCCCATCTTCAGCGATCAGCACCATGTCGTTGAGCCGCTCGATGCTGGTCTGTAGCAGTCGCAGCAATTCTTGCTCTTGGTGGCGTTCAGTGACATCTTGCAAATAAACCGCCAAGCCATCTGCAAACGGATGGACCCGTAGCGCCAGCCACTTTTTTTGCACGGGGTAAAAGGTTTCAAACTCTGAAAAGCTTCCGCTCTGCAACGCGTTGATGATTTCATGGCGCAACCGGCTGGTGCCGTTGTGCGTCAGCGCCCCCCAGAAGTGCTCACCCAGAAGCGCCTTGCTTGGGCGCCCTAAAAGGCGTTCGCTTTCGGGGTTGACGTAGGTCATACGCCCTTCCCGGTCGAGCGTGACAAAGGCCTCTTCGAGGCTGGCCAGCGTGGTACTGAACTGCATCAAGGCTCGCCTGGAAGCGTTCTCACCTCGTTTTTTCTCAGACAAATCCAGGAGCGCGCCTTCAAGTCCGACCACAGCGCCTGCGTCGTTGTGCACGGCTTGACCGACCGACCAGACCCACAGGCGTCGTCCTGAAGCGAGGATGATTTGTGCTTTCAGTTCGTAGGGCTTGCCCTTGCTGCGACAGTCCTTGAGTGCCTCGGTCATGGCCGCTTGAGATGCTGGCGCAAACAGCCCCTGAAAGGTTGTCCAATCTGGCGCTTGATTCAGTTCAAGCAAGGTCGTCAACCCATCTGTCACGCTCAACTGCTGGTCAGCGAGACGAAGTGCCCAGCAGCCGGCCGGCACATGGCGCTCAAGCAAGCCGAGCCAACTTGGCAGGCAAGCCAAGGATTGAGTCGCAGTGCTGCGCTGAAGGGCTGTGACGAGGCTGTAAGGAGACATTCTTTGGGTCAATTGACGTCTGCGCTGAGCAAAAACGGTGGCATTGAGGTTACTGTTTTACGCACTCTGAGAAAAGTCCTCAACAAGCTAAACCGGTCAAGTCCTACAACGGGTGCCGATGAAGTGGCGTCTGCCGCCCTGAACGCCCACACTGAGCTCATCTACTTAATTCGTTACGCCTCTTGCATGTCACGGTGGCGCTTTTTGGCTGAGCTGTCTGTAGGATGGGTTTCTTTCACACAAAGGAACTTCTTGATGGCCACCCCTTTTTTCGGCAGACGAGAATCCGAACCTTCTGGCCTGCGCCCCGGCGCCGTCAGCAATCAAAATAACCAGAGCAGCCAAGGCAACACCATCCAGGCGAATGGTGCCGGTGGCAAGCCAGCCTTGGACACTGCTGCGACCCATCCGCTCTCAAACATCACCGCACCCGGCAAGGAAGTCGGTAGCAAGCTGACTGTCGGCCCCAACATCAAACTCAAGGGCGTTGAGATCACCGATTGCGATACCCTCGTGGTGGAGGGCACAGTGGAGGCCACGATGGATTCACGGGTGATTCAAATCTCCGAGCTCGGCGCCTTCAAAGGCTCTGCCGACATCGACATTGCTGAGATTCATGGCCAGTTTGACGGCAACCTCACGGTGCGTCAAAAACTGGTGATCTACGCCACCGGCAAAGTGATCGGGAAGATTCGCTACGGCAAGTTGGTGATTGAAGAAGGTGGTCAGTTGTCTGGAGACATTCAGTTTGGCTCTGCCGGCGCTGCTGCGTCAGCGTCTACCGGCTCAAAGTAAGCGCATCAGTAGCGGTATCAACACCGATGCCAAGACCACCTGCAGACCGAGTGCCAGTGCCGCGTAGGCGCCTGCATCAGCATGGACCTGCATCGCCCGCGCGGCGCCAATGCCGTGTGAGGTGGTGCCCAACGCGAAACCACGCGCTGTCCAACCAGCGGCGTCAGTTGGAATTCGCAGCGCGTCAAACAAATACTTGCCACTCAGCGCGCCGATCAGGCCAGTCATCACCGAAAACACGGCGGTCAGCGCGGGAATGCCGCCGATGCGCTCGGCAATGCCCATGGCCACCGGCGCGGTGACCGACTTGGGTGCCAACGACAACAACACATCGCTTGGCAAACCCACCGCCCAGCCCAGCGCCAAGGCTGAACTGCTGGCGGCCACACCGCCAGCCAATGCGGCCAACAGCAGTCGGCCCCAACGGCGTTTCAGATCAGCCCGGCGCTGCCACAGCGGCCAGGCCAAAGCCACCACGGCTGGCCCCAGTAAAAAGTGAATGAACTGCGCGCCGGCAAAGTAAGTCGGGTAAGGTACGCCCGTCAGCAGGAGTCCTGAGGCAATCACCGTCACCGTCCAGAAAACCGGGTTGGCCCATGGCGCATGGTTGACGGCCGCGTAGGCTGATTGCGCCAGCAAGTAAACCACCAGTGTCGCCGTCAGGCCGAACAAAGGCGTGGCCGACAGGTAGACCCAGAGCTCAACGAAATTAGACATGTGTGCGCGGCGCGTCAGTGTGGTTGCGCATCATCACGACGCCACAAGTAGTTCAGCAGCAGCGCCGTCACGGCCAGTCCGATCAGCGTCGACAGCACCAACACCAGCAACATGCGGCCGCCATATTCGCTGACGATGGACAGATGCGTCATGACGCCAACGCCCACCGGCACAAACAGCAGAGACAAATGTGACAGCAGGTAATCGGCACAGGCCGACACCGGCACTCTCACCACGGCCCAGCGCAGCGCCACCAGCAGCAACATCATACCGACCACCGGCCCGGGCAAAGGCAGCGACAAGCCGCGTGACAGCAGCTCGCCCATCGACTGCAAAACCAGTAGCCAGCCGAGGCCGCGCAGTCCGTTCATGAGGTCTTTCAGGTATTGAATATTGGCTTTAGAAACGCGGCAAATCAGGGTGCGCGATCTTGCCGCCACGCACCAGCATCTTGCCGTACTCCGCGCAGCGTTGAAGCGTCGGAATCACCTTGCCTGGATTCAACAGACCGCGCGCATCAAAGGCCCGTTTGACGCCAAACATCTGCTCGTTTTCAGCAGCGCTGAACTGCACGCACATGCTGTTCAGTTTTTCAATGCCAACGCCGTGTTCCCCGGTGACCGTGCCACCCATGGCGACGCTGGTTTCTAATATGTCAGCGCCAAACAACTCGCAGCGGTGCAGCTGGTCCGCATCGTTAGCGTCAAACAAAATCAGCGGGTGCAAGTTGCCGTCACCAGCATGAAAAACGTTGGCGCAGCGCAGCTGGTATTTCTTTTCCATCTCGGCAATCGCCAACAAAATATCGGCCAGGCGATTGCGGGGAATGGTCGAGTCCATGCACATGTAGTCGGGGCTGATGCGGCCGGACGCCGGGAAGGCATTTTTGCGACCGCTCCAAAAGCGCAGGCGCTCTGCTTCGTCTTGGCTGACCGCGATGGCCGTGGCGCCACAGCGTGTCAGTACTTCGATCATGCGGCCAATTTCTTCTTCTACTTCTTCGGGTGTGCCATCGCTTTCGCAGAGCAAAATCGCCACGGCGGCGAGGTCGTAGCCAGCATGCACGAAATCTTCCACGGCAGCCGTCATCGGCTTGTCCATCATCTCCAGCCCGGCCGGAATGATGCCGGCCGCTATCACCGCCGCCACCGCGTCGCCGGTTTTGCGCAGGTCGTCAAAGCTGGCCATGATGCAGCGCGCCAGTTGCGGTTTGGGTACCAGCTTGACGGTGACTTCAGTGGTCACCGCCAGCATGCCTTCGCTGCCGACGATGAGGCTGAGCAAGTCGTAGCCTGGCGTGTCCAGCGCATCGCTGCCGAACTCGACTTCATCGCCTTCAATCGTGAAGCCGCGCACCTTGAGCACGTTGTGCACCGTCAGTCCGTACTTCAGGCAGTGCACGCCGCCCGAGTTTTCGGCGACGTTGCCGCCGATGGTGCAAGCGATCTGGCTCGACGGGTCGGGTGCGTAATACAAGCTGTGCGGGGCAGCGGCTTCAGAGATGGCCAAGTTGCGCACGCCACCTTGCACCACAGCGGTCCGGCTGGCCGGGTCCATTTTTAAAATCTTGTTGAACTTGGCCAGCGACAGCGTGACGCCCAGCTTGTGCGGCATGGCGCCACCTGACAAGCCGGTGCCGGCTCCGCGCGCCACCACGGGCACGTCCAGCGCATGGCAAGTCTTCAACACCGCTTGTACTTGCGCATAAGTTTCGGGCAACGCGACCACCAGCGGGCGCTGGCGGTAAGCGGTCAGGCCATCGCATTCATACGGGGTGGTGTCTTCGCGGTTCCATAGCAGCGCATGCTGTGGCAAAACCTGCTGCAAAGCGGCAACCACCTGCGCTTGCCGCTCGGCGCGCTCTAGTGA
>CANCCE010000010.1 GCA_947374505.1 Comamonadaceae bacterium
AAGACGATCTGCGAGATGTTGACCATCTTGGTGAGCGACGCCATGGCGATCGGATTTGCCGCTTGAGCGGTGTCGTAATAAAAGCGGCGGATCTCGTTCATCACGTTTTCGCCGGTGAAGCCGCGTTGCTTGATGGGCGGAAAGGACACCGCTTGAATCGCGAAGCGCTCGGTCAAGGCGGTCAGCGATCCGCCGCCATGCGAGAAGATGAAGTTGATGTCTTTGCAGCGCATCGAAGTGCCTGAAAAAATCAAGCTGGCGATGGTGCGGGTGGTGTCGGTGCCGTACTCGATGATCACCGAGGGCACGCCGGTGCTCAGGTTGCGGCAGCAGGCCGGCTCGTTCGGATGGGTGTAGGCGGTGGCCTTGCGCCGGTGCAGTTCGTCCATCACCGGGGCAAATGCTTTGTCGCCCAGGAACTTGTCGCCGTAGCTGGTCATGAAGGCCACGCCGTCGGCTTTGAGCACATCAAAAGCGTACGCAATTTCTTTCAGGGTTTCGTCCACATGCGGCATCGGCAATAGTGCGAACACACCAAACCGACCCGGGTACTGGTCTGCCAACTTGCGCGCGTATTCGTTTGACGCGCGTGCCACGGCAGCCGCCTCGGCTGGCGGCAAAAACCCGACCGCCGGCAGTGTCGGTGAAGTCATCGAGGTGGCGATACCCGCCTTGTCCATGTCGTCCAAGGAGCGCTGCGGCGTCCAGTCGGACACAGGCGGTGAGTCGAGCTTGGATTTTTTGAGGGCGGTTACCCACTCTGGCGGGGAGATATGGTGGTGCACATCAATCCGGTACGGTTGGGCTGGCATGCCCAAGTTTGCGCAGCCGCTGCTGGCAAGAGCGCCCGCTGTCCCAATAGCGCCCATGGCGCCTAGAAAACTGCGTCGCGAGGCCAAAAGGTTGAGCCCTGTGTGGCAACCGCATTGGCTGCCGAGTCCGTGATAGTTGTCCATTGAGCATCCAAAACATGAATATAAACCAACATGACGTTAGCATTCATTGGGAATATTCACTACCGATTTGAATGATTTCTCATGGTGGTTTTCCCTTGCTTTGCTGCTCTTCAGCCTAGACGACTTGCAATTCTTGAACTTCTGCTCGCCGCTGATGGGCTGGCACTTTCTCCCTCAGCATCGACCCGGTTTCTCGGTAGCGCACGTGCCATGACAGGGCTTCTTCAAGCACGTGCGGCGTGTGACCTCCACCATGGCCGGCACGCTCGACGTAATCGGTGAGCATTTGTCGGTAGGGCTCAGCGGTGCAGCGTTCAATGATCAAGCGGGCCCTTTCGCGGGGTGCCAATCCACGCAAGTCGGCCAATCCAATTTCGGTGACGATGATGTCGACGTCATGCTCAGTGTGGTCGACGTGGGAGACCATCGGCACAATGCTTGAAATCGTTCCCCCCTTGGCGGTTGATTTGGTCGCAAAAATTGAGAGGTACGCATTTCTAGCGAAGTCGCCCGAACCACCGATGCCGTTCATCATGTGCGTGCCCATGATATGTGTTGAATTCACGTTGCCGTAAATATCCGCCTCCATGGCGGTGTTGATCGCAATGATGCCCAAGCGGCGAATGATCTCGGGATGGTTGCTGACCTCTTGGGGGCGCAGCACCAACCGGTCTTTGTAGGTGTCTATTTTGCTGAACACCTCGCGGCTTTTGGGGGCAGACAAGGTGATGGATGAGCCCGACGCAAAGTCCAGTTTGCCGGCATCCAACAAGTTGAACGTCGAGTCTTGCAAGACTTCGGAGTACATCGTCAGGTGCTTGAAGGGGCTGTCAATGAAGCCCTCCATGATGGCGTTGGCAATGGTGCCAATGCCGGCCTGCATCGGCAGCAGGCTTTCGGTGAGTCGGCCTTGCGTGATTTCTTGGCTGAAAAATTTCACCAGGTGCGCGGCAATAGCGGCGGTGTCTTCATCTGCCGGAAGAATCGTCGATGGGCTGTCGAGTTTTTCGGTGATCACGATGGCCACAATTTTCTCGGGCGGAATGTCAATGGTTGTCGTGCCGATGCGGTCACGCACGGACACCAGTGGCATCGGTTCGCGCTGAGGACGGTGCTTGGGAATAAAGATGTCGTGCAGTCCTTCCAAGCTCTGTGACTGCGTCAAATTGATTTCAACAATCACCTTATCGGCGAGGATGGCAAAGCTGGCGCTGTTGCCCACGGAGGTGGTGGGCACAATGCCGCCCGCCTGGGTGATGGAGACCGCTTCGATGATGGCTATGTCGATGGGTGCGATCTGCCGTGTGCGCAACATCTCAACGGTTTCAGACAGGTGTTGATCGACATACATCACCTCGCCGCGGTTGATTGCCGCGCGCAGTACCGGGTCGGCTTGAAAGGGCATGCGGCGTGCTAGAACGCCGGCCTCGGTGAGTGTCTTGTCGACATCTCCGCCCAATGAGGCGCCGGTCATCAGGGTGATCTTCATCTTGTCGTGTCGCGCCCTTTCAGCCAGCGCCAAGGGCACCGCCTTGGCGTCTCCGGCCCGGGTGAAACCACTCATGCCAATCGTCATGCCGTCCTGGATCCACTGCGCCGCTGCCTCGGGCGTGGTGACCAGCGCCCGGAGCGAAGGAAGGCGAATTCGGTCGTTGAGTTTCTCGTTCATGGGCTTGTTCCTTGGGGGTGAATGGTCGCCATCACGTCAGGCAATAGTCGATGGGCAGCAGAGGTTCGGGAATGTCTGTATCGCCGATAGATTCGCGCACATTGATTTCAATGGCGCGGCATATGGCGGTCAAGGGCAGGTCGTTGGCGCTGGTGCCAAAGGGCTCTTCAATTTCATCGCCCAGTGCGTCCAGGCCAAAAAATGTGTAGGCGACTATGGCGACGACAAAGGGCGTCATGAAGCCGAGTGTGTCGACCAGTCCAAAGGGCAGCAAGAAGCAGTAGAGGTACGCAGTGCGGTGCAAAAGCAGCGTGTATGAAAAGGGAATCGGTGTGCTTTTGATGCGCTCGCAACTGGCTGAGGCGGCCGTCATGGCGCACAGTGTGGCGTCGATAGAAACGCTGATACACGCGTCAATGCGACCTTCTTTCAAGCAATTTCCTAAATCTTCACCCATCCGCATCATCAAAAAATCAGGCTTGTTGGACGAACCTTGCATCTGCGCCCACTCGGCGGGTAGCAGCAGACTTTGCACCTCGGGCATGTCTTTCTCGTCGCGCAACAGGTGGCGTAAGGCATGTGCGAAGGCAATCGCACGCATCAACATCCGCACGCGCACGTCTTGCAAGCCCAAACTGGCCTTGGCGGGCACGTGTGCTGCAATGTAGTTTTGACATTGACGCGACAAGTTACGACTGCGCAGCAGCAATTCGCCCCATAGTTTTCGGCCTTCCCAAAACCGGTCATAGGCCGCTGTGTTTCTAAAGCCCAAGAAAATAGCGATAGGCAAACCGATCAGCGAAAACGGGATGGTGGTCAGGGTGATCTTGACGGAGAAAAGATCACCGTGTGTGAATGTCACCACAATCGCGATCAGCGTCGTGGCGAGCAAGGACGGCAGAATCCTCGGCAAGATGGAGCCGCGCAACAACAGAAAAATTTTCAGCCCGGATGGGCGGTCTCTGACGATCATGCCGAGTGCCCTGCGAAGGGCTGAAAGCACTGTGAGTTTACTAACATCGCAGCATTCTACTCACTAATATGTTAGTGAGTAGAATGGCTTAAGGAGCTTCAATTGAAACCACGGATCAGTTATCGGAATCTGCCGCAGCGGCTTTTAAAAGCACGCGAAAGCCTCATGTCGCATTTCCGTCCGATTCTCAACCGATTTGGGCTGACAGAGCAGCAATGGAGAATCTTGCGGCTGCTTGACGAAAACGAGCAACTCGAACCTCGTGAACTGTGCGATTTTTGCCAGATCCACAGCGCCAGCATGGCCGGAATGTTGGCGCGCATGGAAGATGCCGCACTGATTCAGCGCAGTCGGGTGGAGGGCGACCTTCGGCGCGTGTCGGTTCGGCTGGCGCCCAAGGGGGACCAGCTTGTCAGTGAGATGGCGCCCTTGATTGATCGACAGTACGTGTTGATTGAAGACGCGCTGGGTCACGACCTCTTGGAGAACCTGTTCAATTCCCTTGAGACGTTCATCGGGGCGCAAAACTGTGTCGTTCAACACATCGAGTTGCCTGCACTGACCGCCCACAAGAGCGAAAACTAGTGGCCTGACAAGACGTCATTCACGCGTTTTTCTAAATCGTGGCCTGTGTACTGGGTCAAGTCACTGGCAATGGACGTCAGTACCCTTTTTTCAGACTCATGGCTCAGATGCGGCCTGAGCTCACCGAGCATCGGGCTGGTCGCGATCAGCACCAGTACGTGACAGCGCTGTTCCGCCACCCCTTTGTTGAGGTAATCGGCCAGTTCGCGGGCAAAGTTGGCGCGCTCTTTGGCGTGCGCTTCTGTCTGCGGCTCAAACTGCGTTCCAGCGTGACCGGTTCGACCGTGTCCTTTTGTGCCTTGCAGGCTGGGGTGTGGGTGGGTAAAGTCGACGAGCTCTTTGAGGGCGTGATGCGTGGCATCACGCTCAAAGCATCGTGCATGTTC
The DNA here is from genome assembly GCA_947374505.1 of Comamonadaceae bacterium. Classification (GTDB taxonomy): domain Bacteria; phylum Pseudomonadota; class Gammaproteobacteria; order Burkholderiales; family Burkholderiaceae_C; genus Polaromonas. Next base: position 4,570 of record CANCCE010000010.1, read on the forward strand.
GGCATCGGTGATCAAAACCCAAGTTTTTTTCATGGTGTGCAATTCGTTGCTTTTAGTTAAATGAATCTGACTAAAGACTTTGCAGCGATTTATTGCGAAACGCAAGCTGAGCAGTCAGCCTTACAAATAAGAATCATTCCCGTTTACAATGGTTCGGCATCGCAGGAAAAGAGCACCACAACAGGCATTCCATCGAATCATGAATCTTGCAGAAGCTCCACTGAACACGACATGGCGGGTTCTTCGACTTTCCCCCACACAAGCGTCCCCTGAACAGGCGAGCCAGTTGGAGGAAGTTGGTTTCCTGCCTGGTGAATTGGTGTCCGTGTTGGCGCATGGATTTCCCGGTCAAGACCCTTTGGTTGTGCGCGTGGGTCTGTCCACCTTTGCCTTGCGACGCGACGAAGCCTTGAGTGTTCTGCTGGAAACGAAAGACGCGGATGCGTGAAGTCAAAGTGCACCTGCACCCCACTGGCCCTTTGGTGGCCTTGGTGGGCAACCCGAACTGCGGTAAAACGACGCTGTTTAATCTGCTCACAGGAAGCCACCAAAAAGTGGCCAACTACGCCGGCGTGACGGTTGAACGAAAAGAGGGAAAAGTCCATTTAGCCAACGGTAAATTCATTCGCCTCCTGGACTTGCCCGGCACGTACAGTCTTTACCCACGATCGCAAGACGAACGCGTGACCTGTGACGTGCTCGCTGGCCGGGCCACCGGCGAAAAACGGCCTGATCTGGTGGCATGCGTGGTGGATGCCACCAACTTGCGCCGCAATTTACGCTTGGTGTTGGCCGTCAAACGACTGGGTATTCCGGCGGTGGTGGTGCTCAATATGTCAGATGTTGCTGAGCGTCGCGGCTTGACGATCGATGCTGCAGCACTGTCCGCAGAACTGGGCTTGCCCGTGGTGACCAGCGTGGGCGTGAAAACGGCTGGCGCTGAAGCGCTGCTAGCTTGGCTTGCGCAAGAAGGCTGGCGTGAACAGACACTCAACTTCGAGCCAAGCGCGGGTGTCGACAACGAGTCTCAGCAAACCGGCGCTGACCACCAAGTGGTGCAGGGCATCTTGAAACGTCTCAACTTGGATCAACTCGTCCCCGATGTTTTCACCGACCGTCTTGACCGGGTGTTGTTGCACCCGGTGGTCGGGCCGATGATCTTGACCGTGGTCTTGTTCCTTATTTTTCAAGCGCTGTTCAGCTGGGCCACGGCCCCCATGGAGATCATCAAGGGCATCACGGAATGGTGTGCGAACTTAGCGCTGGCTGGGTTGCCAGACGCCTGGTGGAGAAGCCTGTTGATTGACGGTGTGATAGCCGGTCTGGGCGGCATCGTGGTGTTTTTGCCGCAAATTTTGATTCTCTTTTTCTTCATTTTGATATTGGAAGAAACCGGCTATTTGCCGCGAGCCGCTTTCTTGCTGGACCGCATCATGGGCTCGGTGGGCTTGTCGGGTCGATCTTTCATCCCGCTGCTGTCAAGCTTTGCCTGTGCCATTCCCGGCATCATGGCTGCCCGCACCATCCCGAATGCACGCGACAGGATGGTCACCATCTTGATTGCGCCATTGATGACGTGCTCGGCACGGTTACCGGTCTACACGCTGCTGATCTCAGCTTTCATTCCCAATATACGCGTTTGGGGCGGCTTGGCGCTGCAAGGCTTGGTGATGTTTGCGCTTTATTTGGCCGGTATTGTGGGGGCCATGGCTGTGGCATGGTTGCTCAAAATCATGACCAGCAGTGGTCGGCTGGTTCGTCCCTTGATGATGGAGCTGCCGACGTACCATCTGCCCACATTTCGCAACATTGCCATCGGCTTGTGGCAACGCGTGAAAATTTTCATGCGACGCGTTGGTGGCATCATTCTGGTGCTGACCATTGCCTTGTGGTTCTTGGCCAGCTTTCCATCGCCGCCTGAGGGCGCCACCCGACAAGCGATTGAGTACAGCATGGCTGGCATGCTGGGTCATTGGCTGGCCATGGTGTTCGAACCCATCGGCTTTAATTGGCAAATCAGCTTGGCCCTGGTGCCCGGCATGGCGGCACGTGAAGTGGTGGTCAGCGCGCTCGGCACCGTCTACGCCCTGTCGTCAGCGGGTGAACACACGGCGGAAATGATCACGCCCATCATTGCGCAGCAGTGGAGCACGGCAACAGCACTGTCGCTGCTCACCTGGTTTGTATTCGCGCCGCAATGCCTGTCAACACTGGCGACCATCAAACGAGAAACTGGAGGATGGCGCATGCCGCTGATCACCGCTGGCTATCTGTTTGCCTTGGCCTACGGCGCTTCATTTGTCGTTTACCGCTGCGCTGTTTGGGCGGGTTTGGGTTGAATGATTCAAGGCTTCACAGGAACTGGTGGCGCCAAGACCGCACCTTCAATCTGGTGCTTTTTCAAGGCTTTGGCGACGAAGCCTGACGACTTCATGTCTTCGACAAAACGCTGCAGGTAAATGCGCGCTTCGGCGTTGCGGGTTTTTGGCAAGCCCATGGCTTGTTCGATCACCATGAAGCGGCCGGGCAACAGCCGCAGATTGGGCAGGCGCTTGGCATCCATTTCCAGCTGTTGCTTCACGCCGGCCGCAACGTCTAACTTTTGATCCAGAAAAAAATCGACCGTGGTGGGCGATGTGGGTGCGCGCATGATCTGCGCATTTTTGATGTCACGGGTTAAAAATAAATCGTAAGCACTTCCCTTACCGACAGCGATGCGGGTGCCTGCTCGGTCAACCTCTTCATTTCGCGTTAAAGCTGAGTCTTGACGAACCAGATAACTGCCTTCAATCAAGACGTAGGGCGCGGTGAACGCGATGTCTTTGCCGCGCACCGGATCGATGGCAAAAAATCCAATGTCGGCTTTGTCCTGACTCAGCGCATCGACTGATTTTCCAGCGGCGTCAAAAACAACCAACTCAAGGGGCAGCCCCAGCCGCTTGGCCAGTTCAGTGGCCAAGTCAACCGACACGCCCTCAGCTTGTCCGGCAGCATTTTTCTTGGCCAGAATCGGATTACCCAAATTGATCGAGGCACGCAGGGTCCCTGAGGGGGCAAAAAATGATGCCACCTGCGCATGGCTTGGCGGCGCCACGAGAACTCCGCCCAAGAGGGCAAGCGCCGCCACCCAAGACCAGAAGGAACGCAAAAATGTTGGCATGACCATCCCCATTTATAAAAGGGCTAGTTTCTCAGGGAAAAGGCAGGTGTGACGAAAAGACTTTTGACGAACTACTGTGGAAACCCCTAGTCTCGTTTCAGCAGAACCCATTTAGGATTCGTTGCGGAATTTAATACTATTTATTTGGAGTCATCTCATGCCTTCTTCGTTTCTTATCAAGACACTGCTGGCGACCTCAATAGCAGCCTTTAGCATGGCGACCACAACGGTCTATGCGCAGCCTGAAAAGGCAGCGGCAGTGAGTGGTAAAACAGAGCTATTGTGGTTAGGCCAAGCTGGTTTTCGCATCAAAACGCCCGGCGGAAAAATCATTGTGGTTGATCCATGGATCACCGGTGGGCCCAAAGCGCCGGCTGCCTTCAAAGCGGACTTAGCGGCCTTGGGCAAGATCGACTTGTTGTTGGTGACCCATGCGCACGTCGACCATTTGGGTGATGCCCCCGCTTTGGCCAAGCTGAACAACACGGTTCTGTACGGTCCGGCCGACATGGTCACGCCTTTGCAAACGCTGGGCTTGTTACCCTCAAATCTGGGGCACCGCTTCAACAAAACTGGGAGTGTTCAACCTTTGCCTGGCATCAAAGTCACGGCTGTTCAGGCTGAGCACTCATCCTTGATCGTCTACAACAATCCAGCGACGGGCAAGAACGAATCGCATCCTGCCGGAGAAGCCATGGGCTACATCATTCAACTTGAGAATGGCTACAAAATTTGGCACATGGGCGACACCGGTTTGTTTGGTGACATGAAGTTCATCAGTGATCGTTACAAGCCAGACATGGTCCTGATCCCCATTGGCGGCAATTTCACCATGGACCCTGAAGATGCGGCCTTCGCCATGAAAACGTGGATCAAATCCAAAACCGTGATCCCCATGCACTACAACTCCAACCCCCTGACCAAGGGCACCTTGGCTGAGTTTCAAGCTGCCATGAAAGGCTCGAAAACCAAAATTATGCCGATGACCGAGGGGCAGACGCTCGAGTTTTAAGCTTGAGCGTTATTTAGAGAACATCGCTGAAATCTGAATCACCGCCGGTCCGATGAGGACAGACAACAGTGCCGGGAAGATAAAGAAGATCAACGGGATCAGCATCTTCACCGGCACTTTGGCGGCGATTTCTTCGGCGCGTTGCATGCGCTTCATGCGCATCACCTCAGACTGGATACGCAGCGATTCCGCCACGCTGGTGCCAAACCTGTCGGCTTGCACCAGCATCGAGACCAGTCCATCCAAGTCTTCCAGGTTGATCCGCAAGGCGAGATTTTTCAAGGCCGTTGAGCGGCCCGAGCCGGCCCGTATTTCAAGCGCTGCCAAATTAAATTCTTCTGCGAGGATCTTGCTGCTGCGGGCAATTTCCAGGGACACGCGGTTGATGGCGCCGTCCATGCCGAGGCCAGCTTCGGTGCAGATGACCAACAGGTCAATCAGGTCGGGCAGCGTGTCGCGCATCTCGTCCGAGCGGCGTCCTGTCATCCATCGGAGGTAAATGTCGGGCAGGTAATAGCCGACGCCAGCCAACGACACCGCATACAACGCCAATCGCGGGTAGGGCGTTACGGGCGACCAAAAGGCGATCAGCAAGGCCAGCAACGATGGCAAGATCAGCGTCAAGATCGTCTTGATGGCGAAATAGGTTTGCGCTGCAGTGGGCCCCCTGAAACCGGCGCGAATAAACTTCAGTCTGAGCTGCGAATTTTGCCAATCGCCTTCAGGAACAGACAGCTTCGACATGGAGATCAGCAGCGCATGCCAGCCACCTTCTTGCGGCACTTGCAGCGGTTCACGCCCCGTGGCCGTCGACTGCGCACTGTGCGTCTGTTGAAGTCGCCGATTGATCTGTCTTTGATGAAAGAGTTTGACAAGACCCAATACCAGCAAAGCGTAGGCCAAGAAAGCCACTGCCAATGCAATGAATGAATAAACGTCAATCACAGCGTGTCACCTCAGACCTTGATCTGGACGATTTTCCACATCCATACAGCACCCAGAACGATCATCCCGAGGTTGACCAGCATCAGCGTTTGTCCCGGCCTAGTCGTCCAGAGGGTCGACATGTAAATCGGGTTGAGAACCGAGAGAATGCTGCCCAGCGCGAACGGCAAACTGCCAATCATGATGCCGGACAGTTTGCCCTCAGCGGCGAGAGTTCGAATCTTGCCTTTGAGCTTGATCCGTTCGCGCACAGTCTGTGACAGCGTTGTCAGCAGCTCTGTCAGATTGCCCCCTGTTTTGCGTTGGATCATCAAGGCGATCACCAGGAAATTCAGGTCGCTGCTGTTGATTCTGTCGGCCATTTGCGCCATGGCATCGCCAAAGGTCATGCCGAGTTTGATGTGTTCAAAGACGGTCTTGAATTCCGGACCAACAGGGTCGGGCAGTTCATCGCCAACCATGCCGATAGCGACCGACAAGCCGTGTCCAGCACGCAGGGCGCGCGTCATGAAGTCGAGCGCCTCGGGCAGTTGTTCTTCAAAGTGCAAACGACGTTTTTTTTCACCATGCATCAGGTAAAGCCACGGCAGTGAAAAGGCCAGCAGACCGCCGGGGATGGACACCACCGACGGTGCATTCAGCAGCAAGGTGGGCGTCAACCAGACCAGCAGCCCCAGCCCGGCGCTGAGCGCCATGACCTCGGCCGTCGTGTGTGTGCTACCCGCGCGCGTGAGCAGCAGACCGAGTGCATGTACGCCTGGTGCATGCCCCAATATCCAATGCAGCCACGCCGTTTCCAAGCCGCTGCCAGATTTGAGCAGCTGGCTTTGTGGGTCTTCCCGGCGCCGCAGCGCAATCTCTTTCAGGCGACTCGACAAGGCCCGTGAATGCGCGCTGAAACGCCGAGACCAAAATGCCGACACGGCGATCGCGGCACCGGCGACCAGTAAGAAAATAAGTGCCAGTCCGGCGAAGAGGAGGTTTTCTGTCATTCCTTAGCCTTCACCCCTGAATCATCCAGCGGATGCGTCGGATCAAACAGACGTTCATCGAGAAAAATACCGTAGGTGATCAGCTTTTCGGCCAGTTGTGGGCGAACGCCAGTGGCCCTGAAGGCACCCATCACCGAACCGTCTGGGTTCATGCCCTGACGGTCAAAAAAGAAAATTTCTTGCGTTGTGATGATGTCGCCTTCCATGCCGGTGATTTCATGGATGCTGGTGATTTTTCGGCTGCCGTCGTTCAAGCGACTGGCCTGCACGATGACGTTGATGCCTGAGCTGATTTGCTGCCGCAGCGCCCGCACTGGCAAGTTGACACCGCCCAGTCCGACCAGGTTTTCAAGCCGCGAGAGGGCATCGCGCGGAGAGTTGGCATGCACGGTGGTGAGCGAGCCGTCGTGGCCGGTGTTCATCGCCTGCAGCATGTCGATCACTTCGCTGCCGCGAACTTCACCTAAGACGATGCGATCGGGTCGCATGCGCAGGCTGTTTTTGACGAGCGCGCGCATGGTCACCTCACCGGTCCCTTCCAAGTTAGGGGTGCGGGTTTCCAGGCGCACCACATGGCTTTGCTGGAGTTGGAGTTCGGCCGTGTCCTCGATGGTGATGATGCGTTCACCTTCGGGTATGTAGCCCGACAATATATTCAACAATGTGGTCTTGCCGGAGCCCGTGCCGCCGGAGATCAAGATGTTGACCTTGGCCTTGACGAAACCGGCCAGCAACTCGGCCATACCGGCCGTTAAGGCGTGTTTTGCAATCAGGTCAGCCATTTTTAGAGGGATGACCTCGAAGCGGCGAATCGACAAGGCCGGGCCGTCAATCGCCACTGGCGGCACGATGGCGTTGACACGCGAGCCGTCTGCCAGGCGTGCATCGGCCATCGGGCTGGACTCGTCGACGCGGCGGCCCACACGCGAGACAATTTTGTCGATGACTTTCATCAAGTGGTCGTTGTCATTGAAGCGCGTGCCGACCAACTCGAGGCGCCCCTTGCGCTCGACAAAGACCCGGTCAAAACCATTCACCATGATCTCGCTGATGCTGTGGTCTGCCAGCAGGGGTTCCAGCGGACCGAGCCCGAGCACTTCGTTTTGCAGATCGATGATGAGCTGCTGATGCTCGTGCTCATTGACCGGCAGTTGCCCCTCAGCGATCAGCAAGTCGACCATATGGGCCAGCTGGCTGCGGATTTGCGCCTCAGGCAGGCTCTCTGCCGCGGCCAAGTCCATCCGTTTTAGCAGTGCCTTGTGCAGTCCGATCTTGGTCGCGAAATAGCCCGGAGACAGATCTTTGATGAGCGGTCGTGCAGATGTTGGCGGTGCTTGCGCCGGCACTGCTGGCGTTTGCCGCACATCGGGTGCCGCAGCCGGTGTCACCAAGGGTGCTGCCTCGTGTGTTGTGGCGGACGGAACAACTTGTTCCGGGGCGCGTTTGGCCACAGGCTTGAAGGCCTCGCCTTGGGTCCAGGCGGCTATTTGATCCCGAAGTGTTGCCATATCGTTTTTTCGGTTGTGGTTCGGCCTGTCAGTTCCGCCGCCCACGCGTTGATGGACTTGGCAAAGTCAGATTTCGGTTTGAGCAGCACCGCTGCAATGCCTTTCAGGAGTGACGCTTCAACGCCGTCGGTCTCTAGCGGCAAAACGCGGCTGACTCGAAGCCCCACTGTCTTCTCGAAATCAGCAATGCGCACGATAGATTTGCTGTTAAAGCCATTGACAACAATAGACAGCTTGGTAGCGGCATAGCCCAGGCTCTCCCACATGCGCAGAATCTGGCTCGCGTGCCGCACCGATGGGACATTCATCGTGGTCACCACCACCAACTGGTCCAGCAACTCCAAGACGCTCAGACTGATCGTGTCCAGCTGCAAGTCGAGCAGCACATAGTCATAGTGCTGCAGGGCGATGCGGATCAACCGGTCGACATAGCCGGGCGTGATGTGCATCAACTGGTCAATCGTTTGCGGTGACTGAATCAAATGGAAGTTGCTGCTGATGTGGCTCGTCATGCCCTCTAGCAGCGCACCGTCGAGTCGTTCTATCTCGTCTGCAAAATCAGCCAGATGGTGCAGCCCGGTCTCGCGGGTCAGGTACAACTCGACATCGCCGAAGGGCAATGACAGGTCGATCAGCAGCACCCGTAAGCTCGGAGTTTGGCTTAGCTGCGCCGCCAGATTGGCCACCACGCAGGTGGCGCCGTCACCGCCCTTGGCGGGCATGATGCCAATGCAGTGACTGGTGACCGCGCCGTTTTGACGGCTGCTGTGAAATTTAGCCTGCGCCCGCGTCACTGCTGCCGTGATGGCTTCCGGCGCATCGGATGACATGACTTCACGAACCCCGGCGCGCATGGCGCGTATCAAAAAAGCAGATGCTGGATTCGTGCAAACCAGCAAGACAGCGACATGTGGCAGCGCGGCACACAAGGATTCCATTTTTTCGAGCAAGGCATCGCTTTGCTCGAAACCACTCAGTAGCACCAAGTCTGGCTGGCTCGCCACCACCCGCGTCTGCAGCTCAGACAGCGCGCCTTGCAAGGCAGTGACTCGATGCTGCGCTTCAAAGGTGGCAACCGGCAAGGGCCACGCCTGGCTTGAGTACAAAACGATGTGCATGGTGTTTAACTGCAGACGCTGTTCATTTCGCCTGCGATGATGTTGTTCATGGCCTCCCGAACTTGGGCGCTGCGGTAAGCCGGCAGCGGCAGGGTGATGGCGGACACCGGAATCAGCAGCTGCGCTTGCAGGTTGCTCAGGCTGGTTTCAACCAGCGTGCAATTGGCTTGGGTGCAGTTGGCAGGCGTGTAGGTGAAGACCAGCCAGTCGGTTCGGGTGCCCACCACAATCTGTCCCGAGGCTTCGACAAAGTATTGCACCCTGGCCCTGATCCTGGCTTGTTGCACGGCACCGGTGTCGCACACGCTGGCCAAACGACTCGCCAGACGCGATGCTTCGACGGCGGTATTGACCACCAGCATGATGCGGGCGAACTCGATCACGCCCATCATGGCCATGAAAAAAACAGTCAAAGACAACGCAAACTCGACCAAGGCCGAGCCGGTCTGTTGACGAATGGCGGTGCGCATCAGTTGATCTGCCTCATGGTCATGCTGATCGGCCCAAAAGTCAGGCTCGTTGCGTTGCCCACTACGCCAGACAAAAAACCGGCAAAGTACAAGGGGTGCTGGTAGCCAGAGGCCGTGACGGTGACCAAGTTGATGGTGGTGGCGCTGGTCACCGTCAGGTCGGCCGTGGTGCGCTGCGCGCTGTGGGTGCTCGGTGCGTTGACGGCATCCGCCACGGTCACGTTGAAGCTGCTAGCTGAAAAACCCGCTAACAAGAGGCTGCCGCTGCAGGGCTTGGCACTGCTGGGGTTGCCGTTGGTGAGCAGGCATGTGGCTTCTGTGTAGCCGGTCCCTGGCGCTTCGGTGGAGAGGTAACGCGCGGCGTTGCGGACTTGGTTGATGATCACTTTGTAGGCTGCAATGGCTTGCGAAAATTCGACCGATGCCAGCGTCAAAAACACCAGTATGGGCAGCAGCAGAGCCAGTTCAACCAGCACCGCACCGGAGCTTTTTCGGCGTTTCTGGAAAGCAGCGTGTCGGTCTTTACGCATCATTGCACCAACACCGGCACCAGCGGACCGATGGCATCTGCGCCGCCAGGAAGCCCGGCCGTTCTGCAGCCAGACTGCGGGTCAACAGCGTTGCCTCTGAATTCGACTTCTGCATTTTGTGGCGATGATTTGGGGCTGAGCATCAGCGCACAAGCCCATCCCAAAATCGGTTTGGCTCCCGTCCCACAAGCAGAACTGCTACAGGCCACCACCGGCATGGCGACCAGCCGACGTGATGATGCGCCGTACTGCGTGTGCACATTCGCGGGTGTCGTGTAGCTGGGAATGTTGCCTTGAAACGGCTGCCGGCCGGGTGCGCGGTTTTGCATGTAGTCGCTGTAAGCGCCGCCCACCGGGGGCGGGCGATAGCCGTACCCGGTGAGGTCTGGAATAGCCACGGCGGGACTGAGTCCGCTGCCGCCCTGTTTGTAAACGCCAAAGCGAGAGTTCCAGCCATCCTCCAGGGTGGTGACCACACCGGTCTTGATGCCGATGCAGCGGTTGGCTGCGGTCGGTACCGCGCAATTGCCAAAGCCAATGAAGGCTTCCCCGTAGGCCGCAAGCGCCCCCGAAGTGTCGATCCCCAGCACATTGGCCCAAGTGAAGAAGCCACTGGATTGAGTTGCTCCGAGCGTGATCTTGTCACCAACCGAGTAGCCGAAGGTGTGAGCGTTCGCGCCTGCCCCTTGGCACATCGCCATCGGGATGGCGCAAACGCTCTGAGATGGCATCACGGTGGCGGTCGCAGTGGCGACCAGGTTCGAGTCACCCACGCCCAGCAAGCCCATGAAAAAATGCCGCAAGCTGGGTTGCGTCACGGTGCAGCGGGCATAGCGGGAAGCCGCTGTGGCCCCGCCGCCTGCTGGCTGGTAGCTGCCGTTCAAGGTCGCGCTGAAGGTGGGGCTGACTTGGCCGGTACCGACCAGTGCGGCCTGGAAATTTTGACGGTTATGCGCACCCCCGACGAACTGCCCCGCCAAGGCGCCGCGACTGGGTGCATCCGACAAACCATTGAGCTCCAGCACAGCGGCCAAGGCACAAGCATCGGCGGCATTTCCCAGCTCGGCCTGCACCAGCTCCAGCCGGCTGGCGTCGATCGCCAAACCAACAAAACCCAGCATCACCACCATCGCCAATGCGGTGGCGACAGCAAACACCCCGCGCTGCTGCTGAGCCCGACGCACTGGGGCGTTGGCTCGTTCCGTCATGGCAGCTGCGGTGTCAGGCCGGAGGACGGTGGCTGCAGCAAGTACCGGTCATAGGCCGGCTTGAACTCGCTGGCGGCGGGTCGCAAGGGCGCCCTCGCCGCATCGTTTGGAGAGGCTGGCAGGCGCTGTGCCTCGAGGGCTTTTTGCACAGCCAGGCCGTGGTCTTGCTGATCTATCAAGACCGGTGAACAGCCGGATAGGCAGAGCAGGGTGAGTCCCGCCATGACCACAGTCAAGGTCACCATCTTGTTGGCGAGGCATGAGTTATCCGCAGACCGCGCTTTAGGGGTTGGCATTGCGGTCTCCTGCTGGTGTACCGGGCCCTGGCTTGGCTCCCTGCAGCCGGTTGTCTATAAAAAATTCACGCCGGGTCGGTGGCAACACAGCGTCGGTCGGTAAGCTTGGCGCGGCCTGCGTTGCCTGCACCAAGCGGGCACGCACCACCACCACGAGTTCTGTCAGATCGGCCACAAATTGGTTGCTGCGAAACAGCGCCCCCAAAATGGGGATCTCACCCAGGATCGGAAAAGCGTTCCGGTTGGCAGTGGTGCTGTTGCGCACCAGTCCGCCGATGACCAAACTCTGTCCATCCTGCAGCTGCACGGTGGTGGCGACCCGGCGCGTTGTGAAGGCAGGCAGTAATGTGGCCCCGGTCTTGACGGATTCTTTGGAGATTTCAGACACCTCGGGTGCCACTTTCAGACTGATGCGGCCACCGTCCAAAACGGTTGGCAAAAATTTAAGCCCGACGCCAAACTCACGCTCTTGCAGTGTCACGGCGGTGCCGCCAGTGCCCACCGATTGCGTGATGGGGATGAAGACCTTGCCGCCTACCAGAAAGCTGCCTTCCTGACCGCTCATCGCAACGATGGTGGGTTCGGCCAAGATACGCACCAGGCCATCCTGCTTTTCGGCTTCGAGGTTGATGGCGTTGCCATTGCTGAACAGCAGGCTAGCCGTCGCACCACCACCGCCCAAAAAGCTGGACAAAACATTCCAGCGAATGTCACCGCCGCCTGCGGCCTGAACCTGCAGGCCCAGCTTGTCCAGCAGCGACTTCGAGACCTCGGCAATGCGCACGTCCAGCATCACTTGTTGCGCGTCGCGAATGCGTAGCAAGTTGATGACCTGCGACTGACCGCTGGCACCACTTGAACTACTGCCACCGGTTGCGGGGCCGGCCGAAGGTTGGGCCATCGCAGCACTGATCCCACTTGCGGCCGATCCGCCTGCGCTGCCGGCGAGGTAGCGGTTCAACTGCCGTGTGTAGGCTTGAGCCAGTTGCAATGCCGCGTCTGCCGCTCCGATATCGGCCACGCTGCCGCGCAGCACCACCGAACCAGAGGCCAGCGTCAGCTCAATGTCCGTTTCTCTTGGAAGGGCTGTTTTTAGCGACTCCACCAAGGGCGCTAAATCCGCACCGACTTTGACGGTGAGTGAGACTGGGGGGCCACTTTGACGCCACAGCAGAAAGTTGGTCGTACCGACAGATTTTCCCAAAACATACAACTCCGAGCGCGAGATCAGTCGGTAGTCAGCCACCCTTGGGTCACCGACTACCACGCGGCTGACAGGCTCTGGCAGCGGGAGCACCACAACGTGTCCGACGACGGCACGCATCTCGTCTTGCCACAGAATTTTCGGAGTCGCAGGAGGCCGTAAATCTGCCGCATTGGCGGCAGGTAAAAGACCAAGCCGCCAGCCCACCAAGCCGACTGCAACGACGGCTAAGACCGTAGCGGCGGCTCGCTTCATTGGCGTCACAACTCACTCCCGACACCGCGTTGAATACCGCGATATTCTTCGACGCCACTGGGCGTCTGTCGGGCGACGGGTGCTGCCCGGGCACCCATTGAGGTCGCTGGCGTTGCCGCAGCATTTAAGTTGGGGCCGCCTGTGCGAGCGGTTTCATGCATCAGGTCATCCAGCCGTGTCCCGGCTGACGTCAGTTGCGCCCGGTCCAGTTCGTTGCGCAATGCCAGCGACAAGCTGCCCACGCTACGGGCCAAGTCAAGCCGCTCTGATTCCGCAGGCGTGAGCTCCAGGGTGACAGCATTCACGACCTTGGGCTTGGCCGGATCGGCAGCGGTTTCTTGTGCCACAGCCAAGACCTTGACGCGGTTTAAAACGATCTTTGAAAATGGTTCGTTGCGTGCGTCGCGTGCGCTCACCAACACATCGACGTAGCTGCCCGGCAATGCAAAACCGGCCACGCCGATCACGTCGTTGACACGCACCGTGATGGCGCGCTTGCCGGGCTCCAGCGTGGCGGACAGTCCGCCCTTGACATCTACCGGCGCCAGGCGCGATTCAAGAATCGGTTCGCCGGGCACCAAGGACTGTCGGGTCACGCGGCCGACGACTTTCTCAGGACTGTCAAAGCCGCCCTGCGGTGCAGTTTGGCCAGGCCACTGTAAAACCCGCAGGTTGTTGGTCGCCAGCGGCATGCCCGCATCGACAACGCTGGTCGCGACCACCACCCGTGGCCCAGTCTTTGACGTACCACCCACGCCTACCCAGCGCGCCACCAGAAAGACGGCGACCGCCCCGATCAGCAAGGCGATAGAAATCAGCACGGAGGGTTTCAATTGAATCCACCTGAGCTGGTTCCTAAGCCAACAAGCTCACTTGTTCGCGCTGGTCAGGGCATCTTTGATCTTCGTGAAGGTGACCCCGAGCTCAACCCCCAAAGCGGTCAGTACGACCACCAAAACGACTGCGATGAGCGCGGCAATCAAAGCGTATTCAATCATCGTGACGCCTTGCTGGCGTTTGCTGACACGGCTCAGATGACGCTTGCATGCCAAGGTGGTGAGATATGTTTTCATACAAACCTTTCAGGGAGAAATGCGACAACCAAAAGGACAAAAGACCCAAATATTTAAAAGAACCAAAATCTTTTCTATTTGTGTTTTGATCATCTGGAGAAGCCATTTTCTTGTCAATGGCGGTGCGCATGTCTTTGGTGAGTAGATGTAGCCAAAGGCCACTACTTGTAAGCTTGGTAACAACCGGAGTGCTGTTTTTCAGCGCCGGCAAGCGCGCGTGATGTCCATCGCAGGCTGGTAGGTACCTGTCGTCACATCGGCGCTGCCAAGCAGGGTATGAAACCAGTTGTCGTGCGACCAAGGTTTGGACTGTTGGATTCGCAGGCAAGCATCATCGACAGCCCAGTACTGGCGCATGGTCGGTGAGACCCACAAGGCCATGGGCACATGGGTCTGTTCTTGAGGTGCCATTTTGTAGGGCATGCCGTGCAGATAAATGCCCTTTTCCCCAAGCGATTCACCATGGTCTGACACGTACCACAGCGCTGTGGGTTGATGTTGCAGTTTCAGCCAAGCGATCACTTGACCGAGGAAGTCGTCGGTGTAGGCAATGCTGTTGTCATAGGCGTTCATCAGTGCCCTCGCGTTACACGACGATAAAGCGTTGCTGGTGCATTCCGGTAAAAAAATCTTTTTGTCGGGCGGTGAGCGCTTGTAATAAGCGGGTCCGTGGCTGCCCATTTGATGCATCACCAGCACGGTGCCTCGGGCCCGGCGCTCGGGTGTCAGTCGGGTCAGGCGCTCAGACAGACCGTCCAGCATGATTTCATCCCAGCACTCGCCTGTTGCACACAAAAAAGGGTGCTTGAGATGGCTGGTGTTGATGTGGGCGATGCGGTCGCAGACACCTTTGCAGCCGGATTGGTTGTCCAGCCAAAGCACTGCCCAGCCAGCTTTGTACAGCACGTCCAGCAAAGATTCGTAGTTCATCTTGCGTTTGGCGTTGGCTCTGCGGTCTTGGTGTGAAAACATGCAGGGCACGGAAATTTCCGTGTTGGTACCGCATGACTGGACTCGACTGAAATAGTACAAATCCCCCTGGGCTTGTAAAGCTTGCATCTGCGGCGTGGTGGCGCGCGGATAACCGGCTACGCCAAAGTTGGCGGCGCGGGCTGTTTCGCCCACGACCAGGACCAGTAGCGGTGCTGCTTTGGCATCGGGCAAGCGAGCGCTGGCGTCGTCACCAATAGCTTGCAGCGGTTGCTGGCGCTGTGCCTGAGCGTTCTGGGCCAAGCGGCCCACCGCATAAACGCTGTTCAATGGATTGACCATGTAGCGCAGGTTGGGGTGGTTGCGCATCAGTGATGCGAGGTCTTGGAAGACCAGCAAAAGCAGAACGGTGGTGAGCACGCTGCCCAGCACAACCGCACCAAGTTGATGCGTCCAACGCTGCCAGCCGATGCCAGCCCGAGGCTGTAAACGCCACCACCAAAGCCCCGGCATGCCCGCGCCTATGAGCATGGTCAACAGCAAAGTGAGAGACAGCAGATCTCTCACTTCGGCGGTATTGGTTTGCATCGCGTTGGCGACCATGGTCGGGTCGATGACAACGCCGTACATGGCCATGAAATAGCTGGCGGTCATGCTCAAGACGAGCAGCAAAACCCCAACAGGTTTGCGCCACCAAGGCCATATGACCAGATTCACAAAGACCCACAGGAGCAGCGTCAAGGCGGCCCAGATGCCGATCACACCGGTATAGGCGCGCAGGCTGTTGACTTCAGGTAACTGCGACAAGGCCCACCAAAATGGCACATTGCCGAGGGTGCTCAGGGCCAGAGCCAGCCCGGCGCTCACGGCCCAAGGGTGCCGGCCTTGCAAAGCGGCGCCAGGCCTCAACCACTTCAAAATCATGAGGATGCATCCCGCACTCTCGTGCACAAAAGGGCGATGCTATCAGATCAACTATTTAATAAAAAGATAAAGTCTTAACGAAATTGTCACTTTGTCATTAACAAAAAGGATGGCAGCTATCTTGCTGCTCGCGATGGGTCTCAAATTGAAACAGTCAGGTCATTTCTACTTTTTGTTGCAATTTAAGTCGATTGACTTTTAAGCCCGACATTGTGGTGAGAGCAACGAAAAACCCCTGTCGCTGCAATTGCAGGACGGGGTTTTAGATCAGCCTTAATGCTGTTTTAGAGCAGGCCTTTGGTCCGCGCCAAGTGACTGGCTTGGGATCGGCTTTTCACGTTGAGTCTGCGGAACAGGCGCCACAAGTGGACTTTGACGGTGTGCTCGCTGATCTGCAATTCTTCGGCAATATCGCGGTTGCTCAAACCTCTGTCGAGCATGACCAGCAGCTGTTTTTGTCGCTTAGAGAGCTTTTCAGGGACGCCACCGGCCTCGGCGTCTGGGTCGTCAACCAGAAATAACCGAAGCGCATTCGTGATTTCAGTCGCGCCGGCTGACTTCTGAATGTAAGCGTCAGCACCCGCTTCAATCGAGAGGTCTTCGTAGTCCAGTGCTGGAGAGGCCGACAACACCACCAGTGGCACATCAGGGTATTGAAGTTTGAGCTCGCGGACACCGGAAACACCATGCGTATCGGGCAGCTTGAGGTCAAGGCAGATCAGTTCGGGTGTGCCATGTTTTTGGATGGCGGGGGTGACAGCCGCGACTCGGTCGAGCTCAACAATATTGGCTTTGCTGTTGAGGCGACGTATCAGCATGACGACCGCTTCCCTCATGAGGGGATGGTCGTCCACAACAAAAATGCTCATCGGCTTAAGTGTTTCAGTGGTCATGGAAATTTAAATAGAAGCGTTTATAACCGGAGGGATCATAGTGGCAAATGTTAACAGTTGACTTTTGCAGGAAAAGCGTAGAACTACGTACATGTAATATTTTATTCGACAACGACTGGCTATTTGGGTAACATTTTGTGGATATCAGGAGAGTAGGGCCAAGGCGGCGGCCACATCTTCGGTGCTAACACCTTTTAGCGGTTGCCATTCGGCTTGAATTTCAACCAACGCCTGCAAACCGCGTGTCCGTAGTTGCGTAATGGCTGCCGCCGCGTCACGCGGTGATTCAAAGCTCTGGCTTTGCACTAGCAAACGGCCACGGGCATCGACCAGTTTGAAGTAGAAAAGGCCGTCTTTTTCGCGGTACTGCTTGAGAGTTGGTAGCGCGGTTTTGGCTGGCTTGGCGATATGTGTTTCGGTGCTGCTGCGCAAATTGCGCAGGCCGACATTCTGGCGCAGTGTCGCCATAAAGGGGGTTGCCAAGCCCCTTGCCTTGGCGGCACCGGCTTGCAAGATATCTTCCAACTTGCCGGGATCGTTGATCAGTGCTTCATAGCTTTCGCGCATGGGTAAGACTTCGCGGTCGATGCGCTCAAACAGCATTTGCTTGGCATCGCCCCAGGCAATGCCGTCGGCAAAAGCGGTGCGCAGAGCGGCAGTTTCTTCGGCGCTGGCGAAGGCTTGGAAAATCTCGAAAAGAGCCGAGCCTTCGCAACTTTTCGCTTCGCCCGGCGCTTTAGAGTCGGTGACAATGCCGGCGATTTGCTTGCGCAACTGCTCGCGCGGCGCAAACAGCGCAATCGTGTTGTCGTAGCTCTTGCTCATCTTGCGGCCGTCGAGCCCGGGCAGCGTGGCGACTGAGGCTTCAATTGCGGCCTCGGGCAAGACCAGGTGTTCGCCATACAAGTGGTTGAAGCTCTGAGCGATGTCGCGGGCCATTTCAATGTGCTGAATTTGGTCTCGACCCACCGGCACTTTGTGCGCCTTGAACAGCAAAATATCCGCAGCCATCAGCACCGGGTACATGAAGAGTCCCGCCGTGACATCGGTGTCCGGATCTTGGCCGCTGGCGGAATTTTTGTCGACCGAGGCTTTGTACGCATGGGCGCGGTTCAGCACGCCCTTGCCGGTGACGCAGGTCAGCAACCAGCAGAGTTCAGGGATTTCAGGAATGTCGGACTGGCGATAAAACGTCACCCGTTCCGGGTTCAGCCCTGCGGCCAGCCAAGTGGCGGCGATTTCAAGCGTAGAGCGCTGGATGCGCGCTGGCTCGCCCACCTTGATCAAGGCGTGGTAGTCGGCCAGAAAATAAAAGCTCTCAGTGCCGGACGCCAAACTGGCCCGAACCGCCGGGCGAATGGCACCGACATAGTTGCCCAGATGGGGCGTGCCCGAAGTGGTGATGCCGGTCAGGACGCGCAGTGGACTCATGAGAACTCAGATTTCAAAAAAAGCATTGGTTTAACGCAGCAAGAAGGCCAGCGGTGACAACAGGGTTTGCAGCGCGCTGTAGGTCAGCGACATCAGCGGTAGCATCCAGAACGAACTGATCACGCCGGTTAGCACCAAACCCATGACGATGAAAAATCCCCAGGGTTCAATCCGCGACACCATGTTGGCTTGTCGCCAAGGCAGCAGGCCGACCAAAATACGCCCGCCATCAAGAGGCGGTAAGGGGAACAGGTTGAAGACGCACATGACCACGTTCACCAACATCCCGGCGCGGCACATCTCCAGTACAAAGCGCTCGGTGATACCTGCGGACGCAGCACCATAAAACAAAGCACCCCAAATCAACGCTTGAATGAAGTTAGAGCCGGGACCCGCCAAAGCGACCCAAACCATGTGCTGCTTGGGGTTGCGCAGATGGCCAAATTGCACGGGCACAGGTTTGGCATAGCCAAACAAAAACGTGCCCGATGTGGCGATGTACAGAACCAGCGGCATGACGATGGTGCCGACCGGGTCGATGTGTTTAAACGGGTTCAGGGTCACCCGCCCCATCGACCAGGCCGTGTTGTCGCCAAAGTAGTGGGCCACATAGCCGTGGGCCGCCTCGTGCACGGTGATGGCGAAAACCACCGGAATCGCGTAGATGGCGATTGTCTGAATGAGATTTGCAAAGTCCATGTTCAGATTGTCTCAGACACTGGTGGGTTTAAAGACCCAGCACGGCCAAGTCGCCACGTCCTTGCCGCACGATGACGGCTTCACCGCCATCGCTCATGCCGGTCAGGTCGATCACGGTGGTGGCTTCTTGCGCGCAGGCGCCCGCGTCAATCACTGCGGCCAGTTCATGCTCGAACTGGCGCCGGATGTCTTCAGCGTCATTCAGCGGCTCGGTTTCACCACGGGGAATCAAGGTTGTTGCCAGCAGTGGCGAACCGTGCAGTTCCAGCAGGGCCTGCAGCGTTTTATGGTCGGGCACGCGCAGGCCGATGGTCTTGCGCGACGGGTGGCTCAGCCTGCGCGGCACTTCTTTGCTGGCTTCCAGAATGAAGGTGTAAGGGCCGGGCGTGGCCGCTTTCAGGAGCCGAAACTGCTGGTTGCCAACACGCGCGTAATTGGCCAACTCGCTGAGGTCGCGGCAAAGAATCGTCAGGTGGTGTTTGTCATCGACCCCGCGGATGCGGCGCAAGCTGTCGGCGGCGGTTTTGTCGTCAAGGTGGCAGACCAGCGCGTAGCTGGAATCGGTCGGCACGGCTGCGACTCCCCCGCGGGCCAGCAGTGCTGCCGCCTGTTTGAGCAGGCGCGGCTGCGGGTTGTCGGGATGAATTTCAAAAAATTGGGCCATGGGCAGATTGTCTCAGTCGTGTCTTGGTCAGCTCAGGATTCGACCGGCTGCAGCTTGACCTGTTTCAGGGCTTGGCTCTCGCGGGCTGTCAGCCAGGCTCCGAGTGCGCCGCACAGCGCGATCATGCTGATGCCGACCAGCGACCAACCATCGGGCACATATGAAAAAGCCAGCCAACCGCCCAGCATGGCGAAGCCGATCTGAGTATAGAAAAACGGCGTCAGGGTGGCCGCCGTGGTGCGCGTGTAGGCCAGGATCAGCAACAAGTGGCCCGCGGTAGCCGCCAAGCCCATCAACATCAGGCCGGCCCAGAGCCACCACGAAGGCAGTGACGTCCAGACGAAGGGCAGTGCCAGCGACGCTATGAGCGTGCCGACCCAGCCGGTATAAAAATGCATGGTGACCGGGTCTTCGGTGCGGGCCAGTTTGCTGGTCAGTACTTGAAAGCAAGAATTGGTGCAAACCACGACCAGGGGAAAAATAATCGACCAGCCAAAGTGTTCACTGCCAGGCCGGATGATGATGAGTGTGCCGATAAAGCCGCCGACAATCAGCGACCAACGTAGGCGTGAGACTTTTTCACCCAGCGCGCTGGCCGCCAAAAAGGTGATCGCCAGCGGCACGATGGCGACGATCGAGGTGAATTCGGCCACCGGCATGTGCTTGAGGCTCAAAAAGGCGAACAAGCTGCTGGCCAGCAGCAGCAGGCCGCGCAACAGTTGAAATTTGGGGTGGGCTGTTCGCAAGGAGCGCCAACCCCGCGTTGGCAAAACCACTGCGGTGGTCGCCACGGCTTGAAAGAAATAGCGAAACCACAGCGCCATCAGCAACGGCACGCCAGCGCTGACGATTTTGGTGGTGGTGTCTAAGGTGGCAAAAAAAGCCACTGCAGCGATGACGAGCGCAATGCCCCACGCTGCCGAAGGGGCGAGCCTCACTGGATGCGGTCTTCCAGCAACTCCCAGACAGGGGTCAGTTCGCCTGGCAAAAAGGGCAGGGTACCGAGGTCGATACGGCTCTCGTCGGGGCTGTGAAAATCACTGCCACGCGACGCTGCCAAGCCAAACTCGCGGGCCGTTTCGGCGTAATTCACAGCCTCTTGCACGGTGTGGCTGCCGGTCACGACTTCGACGGCTCTACCGCCATGGGTTTTGAATTCAGTGAAGAGTGCGTACTCTTCATTCGGCGTGAATTTGTAACGTGCCGGGTGCGCAATGACTGCCACACCGTTTGCCTGGGTGATCCAAGTGACGGCGTTTTGCAGGGTGGCCCAGCGGTGTGGCACGTAGCCGGGTTTGCCCTCAGTCAGGTATTTGCGAAAGACCTCAGCGGTTTCTTTGCAGACGCCGGACTCGACCAGAAAGCGTGCAAAGTGGGTGCGTGAGATGAGTTCGGGGTTGCCAACAAATTTCAAAGCGCCTTCATAAGCGCCCTGGATGCCGACCTTGGCCAAGCCGTCGGACATTTCCATCGCCCGTTCACGCCTGCCACCGCGCGTGTCGCGTAAGCCTTGCTTCAATACCGCATCATCCGGGTCAAACCCCAGCCCGACGATGTGCACGGTTTCACCTGCAAAGGTGACCGAAATTTCCGCACCCGTCAGGTAGCGCATGCCTTGTGCTTTGGCTGCGGCTGCGGCGCGGTGCTGGCCACCGACTTCGTCGTGGTCGGTCAAGGCCCACAACTCCACCCCGTTGAGCTTGGCGCGTTCAGCCAGCGCTTCGGGGGTCAGCGTGCCATCAGAGACGATCGAATGGCAGTGCAAGTCTGCATTGAGAATGTTTTTTGAGATCACGTTTTTAATTCTAGGCTTTTTGCAAAACCTGAGAGCGTCAAAGCTCTGCGCCCTCGACCAGAAAGCGTACCCGTCGCACGCCCTGCCATTCGTCGGCGTCCAATCGGAACGCCAAGGTGACCTTGGCTGGGAGCGATTCGGTGCGGCCGAACCAGATGCCGTCGACCGGCTGACCCTGGTGTTTGAGTTTGAGCGCGAGGTGTTTTTCGCCGACCAGTCGCTGCGACACCACTTCGAGTTCTTCGCTGAAGGTTGGCGCGGCAAAACCTTGTCCCCAGACGGCCGTGTGCAGGGTGTCGACCACGTCGGTGCGCCGGTACTCGGGTGCCAGCGGGCCGTCGGTGTCGAGTCGACGCATGAGTGTGCCGGCGTCCAGCCACTCGTGGGCGACTTCTTGCAGAGCTTGTTCAAAGACGTCGAAGTTTTCTTCGTCGATGGTGCAGCCGGCGGCCATGGCGTGACCGCCAAAACGCAGCAGCACACCCGGATGGCGTTTGGCCACCAAGTCCAGCGCGTCGCGCAGGTGAAAACCCGGAATCGAGCGGCCGGAGCCTTTGAGTTCGTGCTCTTTGCCGGGGGCTTGGCTGGCCGCAAAGACAAAGGTCGGGCGGTGCATTTTGTCTTTGATGCGCGAGGCCACGATGCCGACCA
The DNA here is from genome assembly GCA_947374505.1 of Comamonadaceae bacterium. GTDB lineage: Bacteria > Pseudomonadota > Gammaproteobacteria > Burkholderiales > Burkholderiaceae_C > Polaromonas. Next base: position 26,328 of record CANCCE010000010.1, read on the forward strand.
CACCTTCATGAAAATCAGGGTCAAAAATCGCGATCGCTGGCGGCGGCGCTTCGTCCTCGTCAATCATCGCGTCAGCTGCCAGTTCGGCTTGCTCGCGCATACCGGCCTCAATGTCGCGCCGTTCGCGGTTGATGGCGTCTAGCGTTTTGGCGAGCTCTTCGCCGCGTCCCAAGTCGTCGGTCAGCAGGCATTCAATGCCCAACGTCATGTCTGACAGGCGGCCGGCCGCATTGATGCGGGGGCCGAGGGCAAA